>CAYSSW010000093.1:0-1608 GCA_964434005.1 uncultured Methanospirillum sp. | reverse complement strand
ACAAATAGTTTTAAATAATTTATGCGCTTATATATTGGTGACATATATGAGATCAACAATACGCATCAAAAAGATAAACGGCAAGGAATACTGGTATGAAGATACACCCTACTATGACAAGGAAAAGAAACAAATTCGACATAAATCGAAATATCTCGGAAAAAATGTAGATGGTCAGCCAGTAAAGGTAAGAAATGAACAAATGGTACCCATTCAAATGTCAGCATCATCTGCCCCAAAAGCAGCATACACCCATGGAAATCTCTTACCCCTCCAAACAATTACACAAGAACTCTCAATACAGGCAACGCTTGAAGAATTTCTTACCGAAACGGAGACAGACACGTTTTTGACCCTTGTTTACAATAGGATCTTACGGCCGACTGCCATGACAAATGTAAAAGCTTGGTATGAAGGTTCTTCACTTTTTTTGAACAATGACAAATTATCATTGAGTGGACAAAGGATCAGTGAATTCTTATCAGATATTGGTAAAAGCAGTATTCCAGAAGAATTTATGACTCTTTTTACCTCACAAATCGATCCTGATGCAACTCTGCTATATGACATTACAAGTCTATCAAGTTCATCAAAACTTCTTTCGCTACTTGAATACGGGTATAATCGAGATGGAGTTGATTTGCCTCAAATTAACTTCTCACTCGTAATGGACAAAGAAAAAGGAATCCCAATCCGATATGATGTTTATCCGGGGAGTATTGCTGATATTACTACGCTCAAAAACACGTTACATCGACTTGTAGACGCCGGAGCACAAAAATTTAGATTGGTAATGGATCGGGGATTTTTTTCTCAAACTACGCTTGCAGATCTGATAGATGCTCAAATCCCCTTCATAATGCCTGCCTCATATCAACTATCATCTGTTAAAGAATTATTGAGTAAATCTCAATCAAAAGTAAAACAGGGAGAGTATTTGCATGTACTCGAAAAAGAATCCATTTTTGCAATGCCAGTGACACTTGATCATATGTATGAACTTGATGATAATCCAAGGATGTTGAATGTGAAAGGGTATTGTTATTATTCTCCAAAACGAGAACTGGAGGAACAACAGTCATTTTATGTGCAGTTACATGAGGCAGTAGAAAAACTTCAGAGTAGCACCTCGAAGAACTGGAAGAAACCTGAAACTGTTGCACGTGAAATCACAAGAGGATTCTACAAATACATCGATTGGAAATTTCAAGATGGAAAGTTTGAGGTTTCCATTAAACAAAAAGCTCTTGCTCAAAGAGTTAATCGAATGGGGAAGTTCATAATTTTCTATAACGGTGAATTGGACTGGATGGAATGTCTGATACAGTATCGTCAACGAGATGCAGTTGAAAAGTGCTTCCTCCGGATGAAAAAGGATTTGGATGTTATGCCTATGAATGTGAGAACAGAGGCAACAGTAAGGGGGTATCTCTTTATGGTGTTCATTGCTTTGATTATTAGGATGAGGTTACAGACACTCATGAAGGAGAATGAACTCTTAAAGAAATATTCAGTGGAAAAACTCCTTCTCGAACTGGAGAAGATCAAGTTGTTTGAACTTTCTTCAGGTGAAGTTATGTTATCTGAAGTCAGTAAGAAGAATAGAGA
>CAYSSW010000092.1:0-1617 GCA_964434005.1 uncultured Methanospirillum sp. | reverse complement strand
GATAAAATCTGTATGCGTAACCATAATCACAGTCCGGCCCTGCTTATGCAGAGCAGTAATCATATCCATCACCTGAATACTGGTCTTTGAATCAAGATTTCCCGTTGGTTCATCACAGAGAAGAATATCTGGATCATTAACAAGAGCCCTTGCAATTGCAACTCGCTGCTGTTGTCCTCCGGAAAGTTCAACAGGTTTATGCTTTGCCATCTTCTCACCGATTCCGACATCATTTAGAAGCTTTGAGACTCTTCCGGTGGTATCATTCTGTCTGTGCTTTAAGATATATGGATATTCTACATTTTCATAAGCTGTTAGAAGAGGAATCAGGTTAAATTTCTGGAAGATGTTACCAATCCGGTTAAGCCTTAAGTCGGTCAGTTCATAATCGTTCATATCACTGACACTTATACCTGAAATCTTTAGATCTCCATATGTTGGAACATCAAGACATCCAAGCTGATTTAAAAGAGTGGATTTACCAGAACCAGATGGTCCCATGATTGCCACAAATTCACCCCTTTCTATGACCATTGAGACATTATCAAGAGCCACGACATCCCCGGATATCAGGGAGTAGATCTTTGTAACATCTTTTAGTTCAACGACAGGAACTCCTGTTATCATATCCCTGATTTTCCTTATTTTTCCTCATCTGAATCAGGTTTAGCTTTCTGTTTCAGGTGAATCTTGCCTTTTTTCTTTTGAATATACCGATATCCAAGAATAACCACAACGACAAGGACAAGAGCTATTGCAATCTCCTGTACTGGTAACCGGTCCATTCCAGAGCCAAAGCCTCCAAGCATACCCATGCCGCCTGGGCCTCCCCCACTTGGCATTCCCGATCTGTCACCTGACATTCCAGGACTGCCAACTCCGGTTGCCTGAGACATGATTGACTGATCAACGGTTATCTCCTTTTCATATGGATTTCCATTGATATCCTTATATGTCATGATTAGTGGGATTTCTCGTCCGGTGTCACTCATAAGACTGATTTCAAATGAAGAGAAATCATCAGCTTCCAGCTTTCCGACCACATATTTGCTGTTTGGATTATTCTGTGCATTCGGAGTGTTTAGTGCAACTACAAGGGCATTTGCATCTTCAAGTCCGACATTGGATATATCACCACTTAGTGTGCTGGTTCCACCATCATTAGTTATCTTAACATTGGTAATTACAGGATCTGCTGCAAGTTTATCAAGTCCAAATACTACTGGAATTGAAAGTTTTGTCTGATGAGAGTTGATACCACTCCAATATGTAACATTAAAGGAGATCGTTCCTTCTTTTTCAGGAGTTACTGTAAAATCAACTGTTGAAGTATTGTGTGCACCTACCTTTCCAATAAAGAAAGAGGTCTGCTGAAATACCATTCCATCTCCGGAAGGTTTGATCTCTATACCGGTAATTGGAACATTTTTACTGTTTCCGACAAGTAATGAGACAGTATCTGCTCTGTCTTTAACGAAGGGATCAGGAATTTCTACGGCAGAAAGAGAGAGTTCTGCCTCTTCCACTCTTACAGGCACTGTATATTTTAGTGATCCATTTGGGAAATTCAGATAAAATGAGAGATTAAAAATGATAGCTCAGTTAATCAAAACTTAA
>CAYSSW010000091.1:0-1622 GCA_964434005.1 uncultured Methanospirillum sp. | reverse complement strand
TGGGCCGGAATATGAAAAATTCTACACTTGAAAATTTATCTGACGAATGTGGGTTTTATCTATTTTATTTATTGTTTCTTTTGTAAAGAGTGTGTTGTATTTCTCTTCTATAACCTGAAAATCAGGTATAAGATCCATAAATACAAGTTGATTATCAGGTGACGTCTTGTCACGTTTTAATTCTTTTATTGCAATTTTAAGTCCCCCGTAATTTTTAATGTATTGTATACAACTAATAGGGTGCCTTATATCAGGGAATTTAAATTTATAGTAATCATTTATACAGAATTTATCTTGAGTTTTATTTTTTTGTTTTCGAAGTGATTGTTGTACTGCTTTTGAAAGCCATGAATATCCGAAGAAGAGTTCATCACCACCCTGACCTTGAAGCATGACTGGGCAATTATGTTCTTTTGCAAGTTTCATTACCGAGTAGTAGCCATACCCCGAAATATCAGCAATTGGATCATCCTGATGATAGACAAGTTCTGGAAAAAATGAGACAAGATCAGATGTATTTAGTTCGATATCGTTAAATGGCATTCCGATGTATTCTGCAAAAACTTCAGCATCTGCTCTTTCATCACACGCCTGTAAACCAGGATATCCAATTGAAAAAGCCTGCATCGTATCTGGATATTTTTTAGCAGTCAAGGCTGCAACAAGGCTTGAGTCAAGTCCTCCACTAAGTGCTATTCCTACAGGAACATCTGATCGGATAACAATATTACTGATATCATCAAGGATTTTTCTGATTTCATCTATAGGGTTACCTGTAAGTATGGGTGCACTCTCCATTTTCCAATAGCAATATTCAGTTTTATCCATTGTTTTTGTGTTAATGATAAGGATACATCCTTTTGGTAATTTTCTAATATTTTTAATCAGAGTTAATGGTTCAGGTACATATTGATAGTGAAAAAAGAGGTTAACTGAGTCTGGATTTAATTCAAAAGAGATTATACCAGACGTAAGTAGTGATTTCATTTCTGAGCTGAATAGAAATAGATTATCAGATTCATAAAGATAAAGCGGCTTTTCTCCCATTCTATCACGTGCAAGTATTAACTGATTTCGTTTAATGTCCCTGATTCCAAATGCAAACATCCCTCGTAGGTAATTAACACATTCAGTTCCATATTCTTCGTATAGGTGTAGAATAACTTCACCATCTGTTTTTGTAGTAAAAAGATGTCCTTTATCTTCGAGATCTTTTCGAAGTTCAACATAGTTATAGATCTCCCCATTTATTATGAGAACTATTGTTCCATCTTCATTGTAGAGCGGTTGCCATCCGTTGTTTAGATCAATAATGCTCAATCTGCGCATTGCTATTGAAATATCATCATCAGAGTATCTACCTTCACCATCAGGGCCACGATGGGTAAGGGCTTTACACATTTTGCCTGTGATATCATAGGGTATGGGATTATTTGTAACAATTCCACAAATGCCGCACATGTGTATACTTTTTTGATATGTTGGTTGATATTTATTGTTATAAATTAGGGTAATTATTGAAAAGAATTTTAATACATATATGTTTTGTATTAGTTTATTAACCTCAACTCCCGAACCTTTAGGCGCATATATTAAAAGCTTTTAAAATTTCTCTATTCTTC
>CAYSSW010000090.1:0-1686 GCA_964434005.1 uncultured Methanospirillum sp. | reverse complement strand
AGATCATGATAAATCCTCTTTTGTTCTTCAAGAATTTCACCAAATCTAAATTTTTTACCCTGATTAAAACACTCAATAACATCAAGTTTATCTATTAGGCTTGGCAGAGTGTATTTCTTAAGAAGATCTGTTATTTGCATCTGTTTTTTAATATAAGATAGATATATTAATCCTAAAAACTGAACAAAAAGCTTCCCTTCAAGACTTGTTTCTGATGAGACTAAAGCACGTCGCATGTTTAGACGTTCTTTAAGATTTCCAAAGGCTTTTTCAACTACGTCTTTATTCCGATAGATCTCAATGGCTTGGACTGCATCCATAGACACATTCGTAATCAAAGCAAAGAAACCTAAATAACGTCTCTTTTTTTCCACTTCAATTTCATTAAGAGTTACCTTTAGTCCTCTTTTTGGGGTTGTTTTATAAATGAAATACTTTGAATAGAGTCTTTCATGTTTTGGAATACGTGTATTAGTTTCTAATTCCAACTTCAAAGATTGTAGTTTTCGGTCAAAACTGATTTTATCTGCTGCTGCTTTCTCAATATTGTAGTAATAATGAATATAGATTCGATGTTCTTGTTGGATGTCATCTTCTTTATATGGGCGATGTTTAGTATAACTCCACATTGTTCTCACGGTTTTGCAATATAACTTAAATTTATCGTTAAGATTGTCAAAACTTTGAATATTATCGATAATTGGATCTAGTTCATTTCGAATTAAAGAAAGAGACATTCTTGTCGAGATTAAGAATTTTACATGATTCTTATATAGTTCATTAACATTCCGTTCACAATAAAATCCACGATCCATTACCAATTTTACCTTTGAATATCCCAGAACATTTAGATCCTTTAACAATCCATGAATTGTTTTTGAATCAGGGATGTTTCCGGCAACTTTTCTATAATAAAATGGTAAATTTGACTTCTCACCAAAAACCAATAAGAGATTTATCTGTGGTAAGTAATCATTTTCTTTATTAAAACCATATTGAACTTGTTTTAATGTTTCGGAATAACTGGAGAGGCTGGTGGTATCATAAGCCCAAAATTCATTATCGTATCGTCTTTTTCCTTGAAGTGCAAAGAATTCCTGTTTATTTTCTTCAGTAATACTGGAAAATAACTCACTGATTCTTTGGGAACTTAACTGTTTATCATATGGGTGTTTATGGAGAAGGCCCCATTTTTCAAACCGGTATAGGGGGGAAGTATCTTCAAGGATAAGGTAATAGGCGATAGATAAAAGTTGTTGATATGTATTTGGAAAACACTGTTTTAGATCATCAATGATACCAATTTTCTTTCCAATTTCATCAAGTAGATATGTTGCACCATAAAAGGATCTATTAACCCCATTGATTTTTGATTCCTTTTCTACTTTGATTACATCACCTTTCGTCTTTCGATTTCTTCCATCAGTTGGGACAATTTCTCCAGTTGTTTTATCCACCCTTCCAATTAGTGTTCTAACGGCACGAGATTGTTTCTTTTCAGGATCCCAATGTGATTTGGATAAATAAGCATAAGTTATACCTGATCTTTTATCTGTCTGATGAACAATTGCTACCATAATTAATCAAGATCGTTATGTATATATTATTACGCTTGTTAGAGTAATAAAAGTATCCACCTGAAAATTAGGGTCAAAAGAATTATTGAAGATTTAATAAATTTTTCCT
>CAYSSW010000089.1:0-1788 GCA_964434005.1 uncultured Methanospirillum sp. | reverse complement strand
CCTAAATCTTCAGGTTCTATAGGTTACAGAGTTATTACAATTTCCTCCCCACTTGTTGGTTCGGAAAGATTAAACAGTTTGAATATTTCTTTCACAATTTTTGTTACCGCAGACAGCCTCCACTCCCCAGTATTACCAATTACCTTAAGGGTTCTTAATGATCTAATAACCTCGTCCACAGTTTTACCATTAACTGAGTCTTTTTTACATTTACCCTCCAAAACATCTAAATCGTGATTACGAAGTATATTCTGTATAGTAATTCTCAAAATGAGAGCAACAAACTTAATGAAAAGTCTGCCTCGTGCCCGATCCGGATTTCCAGTACGTGATCTGCCACCATCGATGTCATTCTTGTATACATCAAATGCCTTTTCAACCCAGTCACGTACATCATATGAGGTCATCATAGTTTTCCATGACGTATTCGGAGACGTAAGCATCACAAATATCCCTGAACGATTATCAATGAAAGTAAACGCATTTTGTTTTCGCTGAATATGCATAACACCGTCAGAATCAACATTATATGTAACAAATCGCCTGATAAATGCCGGAAGATCATTATAGACTTTATCAGGATCACGTGGTTTAGTCCCTTCTAATTTCAATTCAGTACCTGTTACAGCATTCATTATACTATTAATATCACCAACTGCCTTTTTAGGATCATAGACAACAAATACTTTTAATTTCATTGATTTCTTAAATTTCTCATTGTTAATTTTTGAATCTTTATGTTGTTTTGGAAGGTGAATGACATATTCAAAAGTATTATTGTCATCTTTATAGATGCCTAATTCGTATTCTACAGTCTTATAAGAATTCCTTTCATGATAATTAAATGCAGAAGAGAGTTTCATATCTGAAATGGCCATTGATATCAACTTTTTAACCGGTTCTGAACGTGCATTTGATGGAATTGTAAATGTTATTCCTGATTTAAGAAGAGAATGAATGTTAGCCGCTGATTCAAAACCTCTGTCCATCACAAGACGACCATTGCATCCAAGTTCTTTCATCTCACGGACAAACGGCTTTAATACACTCATATCAGCAACAGAACCTGCTAACATGCGAAACATTACCTGAATGCCTGCGCCATCTGTCACCATTGCAGTATTTGTCTGTTTTAAACTTTCATCATCACGGTTGTGTCCCCATTCAGACCAACCACCCATATGAGAATATGACGATACAGAGGTCAGATCCAAAGCGAAATAGTCACTTGAAGAACGCTTTATCCGTGTTTTGAAAAAATCATCCATACTACAAAGTGACTTTCCAATGTCTTCTGAAAGATCACTCATTAATGCAGGGGACAAATTACCTCGTAAACGCAGTTTTTCCCGTATTAGTGAACCTTCAATAACATAATGTATGTCGTCAAACGAGGTGGGATCAAGTATTTGAGACATTGCAGCACCCATAATATTGCCACCAATATCTGGGAAAATATTCTTTAAGTCGTCTAACAGCCTGAATCTCATTTTGAATGTTATCCAATACTGCAACGGAGCCATATTCTTTTACAAATTCTTCGGCGGGTCTTTTTTGGGATTTTTTAGGGATTATCTCACCAGTTTCTGGATCTACTTTACCAAGGTATACTTTATCAGTGACCGGATTCTTTCTTCCCTTGACTCTTCGTGATGTGCTTGAGTATGCATATTCGTTCCCGTTCCGTCTCATGTAGAAAATGCTAGACATATTTACCGTAACCTATATGTAAGGGAACATATATAATTGTCGTTTTGTTTGTAATAATGCAATTTTTAAGTTTCAAAG
>CAYSSW010000088.1:0-2126 GCA_964434005.1 uncultured Methanospirillum sp. | reverse complement strand
TCTTATCTGCGGTGATGGCCTGTTTAAAGCAGATGAAAAATGTATTATGGCAGGATCGGCTTATAACAGTGCAAACTGTATGCTGATTAGGCCTGAAGTCACCGGAACTATAACCAACACTGTCTCTGTTATTAATTTAGCAAGAGTAAATGGTATGGAGACCGTCATTGGAAATTGTCCTGGAGAAACAGAAGATACTGCTGCTGCTCATATTGGATGTGCATCAGGTAGTGTCTTTATCAAGACTGGTATTGTTGGCGGAGAAAGTATAGCCAAACTTAATGAACTTATTCGAATTGAGGAGATAATGCATGAACGGAAATGAGATGGAAATTGAATTAAATGAGCCACTTGTATCAGTAGAAGAGTACCTGGCCGCCGGTGTTCACATCGGAACCCAGCAGAAGAGCAGTGATATGAAAGATTTTATCTTCCGGGTCCGTGGAGATGGTCTTTATATCCTTGACATTCGTGAGACTGACGAACGAATAAAGATTGGTGCAAAGTTCCTTTCACAGTATGACCCGGCAAAAATCTTTGTCGTTACTTCACGTCAATATGGACAGTACCCGGCAAAGAAGTTTGCAGAATCAATTGGTGCTATTTCAAAGACTGGAAGATACATTCCTGGAAGTCTTACGAACCCTCGTCTTGCAAAGTACCTTGAACCTGAAGTTTTAATTGTTACTGACCCGGTAAGTGATATTCAGGCAATAAAGGAAGCAGTCCAGGTAAGTATTCCTGTAGTCGGACTTTGTGATACCAATAATATGACAAGCCTTGTTGATGTTGTAATTCCAACAAATAACAAAGGTAGAAAAGCACTCTCAATGATCTATTTCCTGCTCACAAGAGAGTTCCTTAAACACAAAGGATACAATACTTCATTAACCCCGGAAGATTTCGAAACCGAGCTCTAAATCTGGAGCTTTGAATTAATAAAGGAATAAAATCCTTATTATGTGCCTTAAACAGGCACATTGAAAATTCATAAGTTTACAGATGAAGATCAGACCATGTACACTTGCTGGTGCCTTCTATCCGGCAGAACCTGAACGACTTAAAGAGATTCTTCTCCGGTTCTTTGATAAAATACCAAAAGATTATGGAGAAAATACAGATCCAATGGGAATTGTCTCACCTCATGCAGGTTATTTCTTTTCAGGTCAGGCTATGGCAGTTGCTTATGGTGCGGTTGATAAAGACTTTTCAGGAACTTTCATAATAATAGGCCCAAGTCACCGCGGTTTATCTTCATGTATATCAGAATGTGACTGGGAAACTCCTATTGGAGTTCTAAAGAATGACAGGAGGCTTACTGATTTAATTGATCTACCTGTTGATGAAAGGTCCATGAATTTTGGGAATGAAAATTCAATAGAAGTGCAGATGCCATTTATCAGAAATAGATTTCCACACGCAGGAATAGTTCCTGTAATGATGGGAAGACAGACCCCTGATGAAATAAAAAATCTATCTGAAAAGATCAGTAGTGCGTTAATAAAATATGATGGAAATGTGAAAATTGTAGCATCAAGCGATTTTTCACATTATATACCAGCAAAGAAGGCAGAGACTGATGATAGATATGCGATATCAGCATTAACAGAATTCTTCGATACCGGTAAGTTTTACTCTCGAATAATGAGTGGACGAATGAGCGTCTGCGGATATGGACCGATAAGTACAATGATTGAAACATTAAAAAACTTTGGAGCCTCCAAATGTTCTCTTCTCACTTACCAGACATCTGGAGAGACATCAGGTAATTATTCACAAGTTGTTGGCTATGCTGCATTGGCGGTGAAATAATGGCAACCTGGAGTGCTCCGGGTAAAGTTTTTCTCTTCGGAGAACATGCGGTAGTCTTTGGAAAACCTGGAATAGCTCTTGCTATAAGACCACGAGTACATGTGACGGTTAAGAAAACAAGTCACCCTCATCATGCAAAATCTCCTTATATTGACCAGTGTTTTAAGGAACTTGGAGTTAAAGGCAGTGTATATATAAACAGCCAACTTCCCAGTTCTTCTGGTCTTGGGTCATCTGCGGCCGTGACCGTTGCAACTCTGGCTGCTATTAATGACGAGTTTGATCTCGGAAAAAACACCGATCAAATTGCAGAA
>CAYSSW010000087.1:0-2333 GCA_964434005.1 uncultured Methanospirillum sp. | reverse complement strand
ATAGTTTAGCTTTACATGTAATTAATTTTTTAAAAAAAGATCTGCGGATGATGGGCTGGAGGATTATAAAGTGACTTTCCAAAAAATAAAAAACAATTATAATTATAGGTAACTAAATCCAGACCTAAACTCAAAATTGTTAAAACAAACAAAACCAACTACATCAAAAAAAAGAATTATTCCTCATCTTCCTGATCTAAATCCAATTCTTTTTGAGCATCATCAAAGCCATCATCAACAATATCTGCCTGAGGAATGTCATCAATACCAACCTGATTATCTGGAGACAGTGAAGTAACACCAACTACCCGATCATCTTCACCAAGTCGCATAATCCTGACACCTCTTGTCCCACGGCGCTGAATTGAAATCTTACCAACCTTTGTCCGAATGACATTACCCTCAGCACTCATAAGGATAACCTCTTCCTCATCAGAAACTGAAAGTGTGGTTACAACTCCACCTGAAAGTGCTGAAATAATATTCCTGACCCCCATTGTGCCGCGACCATGTCCTCTGTATTCATCAAAGTTTGTACGCTTACCATAACCACCTTCAGTTATAGTTAAAAGCATCTTTCCTTCCTCAGCACAGGTAAGACTTCTAACAACATCGCCCTTTCTCATCCTAATACCAATAACACCCATAGCATTACGGTGACGAAGAGGAATCTGATCCTCATTAAAACGAAGTGTCTGGCCCTTTGAAGTAGTGATTAATATCTCCTGTTTTCCATCGGTTGCGACCACATGAACAAGTTGATCATCATCTCTCATTGTAATGGCATTTACACCAGTCGAACGTGGCCTGCCAAACTCATTTTGAGGGATCTTAATAATCATACCTTTTTCAGTGAGGAATAAGAAGTATTTCTCGGCTTCAAAACCCTTAACCGGGATAACAGCAGTTATCAACTCATCTTCCTTTAGATCAAGCAGATTAACGATAGCTTTTCCTTTACTCTGGCGGGAACCTTCAGGAATATCATAAACACGGAGCCAGTAAGCACGACCGGTCATTGTAAAGCATAGAAGATGATCATGCATATTGGCCATAAAGACATTGTTAACATAATCTTCTTCCTTTACAGAGATTCCAATAACACCCTTTCCGCCTCTGCCCTGAAGCCTGTACTGATCAGGATTCATATACTTTACATAATTATGATTAGTAAGACAGACAAGCACCTGATTATTTGGAATAAGATCTTCTCGATTTATTGAACTTTCATCAATAGTTATCTGAGTTCTTCTTGGAGAACCATACTTTTCAGAAATACCTGAAAGTTCACGAGAAATCTCTGCCTTAATATTTGACTCTGACGACAATAAATCGGTAAGTTTTGCAATCTCTGCTTCAAGTCCCGCCCGTTCATCAACAAGTTTCTGCTTTTCAAGTGCTGCCAGCCGGCGAAGCTGCATCTGAAGAATTGCGGTTGCCTGTAAATCATCTAAATCAAACTTTGCAATCAGTGCCTGTTTTGCATCTTCAGCAGTTGCAGCTGCCCTAATAGTTGCAATCACTGCATCAATATTATCAATTGCATGTAAAAGCCCATGTAAGATATGAACACGCTCTTCAGCCTTTCTCTTGTCAAACTCACTTCTTCTTGTAATTATTGTTATCCGGTGCTTGATGAACTGTTCAATTAATGAGATTAAACCAAGGATTCTTGGTTGACCATCCACAATCGCATAATTGATGATACCAAAAGTACTCTCAAGAGCGGTATGCTTATACAGGAAATTTAAGATCATCTGTGCACGTGCACCCTTTTTAAGATCTATAACTACCCTCATACCTTCCTTATCAGATTCATCTCTGATATCTGAAATACCTTCGATCTTCTTTTCACGGACAAGATCTGCAATATTTTCGATAAATCTTGCCTTATTTACCTGATATGGAATCTCGGAAATTATTATCTGGTCACGTTTGCCTGAATCATCTATTTCTGCAACTCCCCGAACAGTCAGTTTTCCCTGCCCAGTCTGATAGGCAGATAAAATTCCCTGAGTTCCCATAATAACGGCACCGGTTGGGAAATCAGGACCTGGAAGAAACTGCATCAGGTCACTAACAGTACTATCAGGATGGAGGAGAAAATGACGGACTGCATCACATGTCTCTTTGAGGTTATGTGGAGCCATCTTTGTCGCAATACCAACAGCAATACCATCTGATCCATTAACAATCAGATTTGGTATCTTTGAAGGCATAACAGATGGCTCTTTTAATGAATCATCAAAATTAGGGACAAAATCAACGGTCTCTTTCTCAAGATCAGTAAGCAGTTCTTCAGCTTCAGCCGTAAGTCTGACTTCTGTATAACG
>CAYSSW010000086.1:0-2337 GCA_964434005.1 uncultured Methanospirillum sp. | reverse complement strand
GGACCTGGCTATAAAAAATATTATTTTGATTAAATGTCTGCGGAATGTGGGATTTAATATTCTGAAATTCTAATGGATATTGAGATTCAATTTGTGATTTTTCCTTCATGGAATAAAGCAGTTTTCTTTTAGTGCTCTTTGAGATGGACCAATTTTTGGATATTGAATCATTTTCAATCAACTCATAGATATCAGGATCAATATACTCCACAAATCGTTTTGTGACCTTCTGGGGGATGGTCATACAACGAGTGAGGAGACTCGTATAAATAATGTGCCGACATAGATCATTTTGTGTTGTGCTGAAATAGGCAAATATATAACTATTTGGAAATAAGTGTGCTGATCCGGATCAGTCTGTGTCATACCGTTACTATCAATACCTGTAAACACCTATAGGTAAATCATGCAAGAGGCTTCCACGATATATATTCGATCAGATTTAAAGGAACAATTGACTAATCTAAAAACACATCCTCGTGAATCGTATAGTGCGGTCATTGAGCGACTTCTCTATTGTACCATTGATCCTGATCCTCTCACTTCCGAAGAGATAACTGGTATTGAAGAAGCTCTTGCAGATATCAAAGCAGGAAGAGTACATTCAGAAGAAGAGATCATGAAAGAATTCGGGGTTGAATGACTGAATTCCAAATCATCTACTCGAATAAAGCCAAAAGAAACCTAAAAAAGATACCATTACCAATTGCCCAAGAGATAATCAGAGCCATACACGAACTTAAGAATAATCCGCGGTCACAGGTGCAGAAGTTAGAAGGATCTGTTAAGTCCCCGTTTCACTCTCTTCATGTTGGTGGTTACCGGGCTATTCTCTCCATTCAAAACAACAAACTCATAGTGTATGTAGTGGAAGTCGGCCCCCGGAAAACCATATATCGGAAATATTGATCCATCATCTGATATGGAATTGTCTTCGTTAAACTCCCTGATTTATTAGTCCCAATAAATCTCAAGTTGGTTGAGATCATCTTGGTGGGCAACTCTGTGATCAGAAAATTGACCTGGTCCAAAAATGTGCCGGACTGGATCATGCTGTGCTATGCAAGTATAACCATCAAATCTTTAATGATTTTTTTCAAGTACGGATTTCTAATCTAATGAGGGAAAAAACAATCTCTCTTTGAAACAGAGTAATTGGTACAACAATATGAAACCTGAAGTGCAGGAATGGCTCCATCAGGCTGAGTATGATTATGAAGATGCTGAATATCTCATCCCAGGAGAAAGATTTCCTAAAGCGGTATTCTGTTGCCACTTAGCAGTGGAAAAGGGATTGAAAGCCCTGTATCTTCATCATTTCAATAATCAACCTCCCCGAACCCATAACCTGGATTTTCTCATTCAGGCTATTCCCGGTGGAGTCCCTGAGAGATTCGAAGACTTGATGGATCTCCTTGAAGATATAAGTGTAAAAGTCAGGTATCCCCCGGTACTTGATCTCCTTCTTCATGAGATCACTGCTGATATTGCGAAGAAAATTTTTGAGGACACAGGAGAGTTTCTCACATGGATACGCGAATCAAATCTCTGATAGATGATCTCTTGACAGAGACAAGAAAGCTGGGAATAGATACATCTACCCTGGTACTTTTTGGTTCGCAATCTGATGGAACCGCATCAGATGGGAGCGATGTAGACATAGCACTTATTTCTCCATCGTTTCAAAATTTTACTTCGTTACAGCGAAGGAAGCGGATTAAACCAGCCTTATACAGAATCATAGAAAGATATCAAGTTCCCGTCGATCTGATTTTACTTACCCCTGAAGAATATGATAAAGAAACCTCTATTCGAATGTCTTTCATAAGAAATGGCGTAAATATTCCTGTTACTGTTTAATTAGGGATTCATTTTTTTCGCCACTTCCTAGAATCCTCATCAGATGAATGATTTATCAGAACAGAGTCACAATTTTAAAGCAACCTCTGATGACTGGGAGGATATCGGTGTGCTGGACTGGATCATGCTGTGCCGTGCCCTCACAAAAATGTCTATTATCTATGAAGAACCATATGGGTATAGCGTATTTTCAGGACTAAAAATGTGCGGCACCTCCTGGAACAAAAGATCTGAAGAAGTACCTTGCTGCTGTGATATTTGCGCGAAAAGTGAATTTTTCAATTTGACCTTTTTTTGCTCGATGGATCTGAACCTTTTGTCCAGGATCAAGGCTGAGGCTTAATATCAAAAGTTCAAATCCCAAAAGGGATACTTTTTTTGAAGTTCTTTTTTGTTCATCATTTCAGAGGCTGTTGCATTAGAGTCTTACATAATAATTAGGTAAAGTATTTCTGCTGATCCACATTTTCTTGAGAT
>CAYSSW010000085.1:0-2465 GCA_964434005.1 uncultured Methanospirillum sp. | reverse complement strand
GCTCTGGAATGCCTACGCAGCAGCCGGAACCCTTGCAGCAACCATGGTAAACTGTGGTGCTGGCCGGTTTGCACAGGCAGTATCCTCAACACTGCTTTACTTCAACGACCTGCTTGAACACGAGACTGGTCTTCCAGGCTGTGACTACGGTCGTGTAATGGGTGTAGCAGTCGGATTCTCATTCTTCAGCCACTCAATCTATGGTGGCGGTGGTCCAGGTATCTTCAACGGTAACCACGTAGTTACCCGTCATGCAGCAGGTGTTGGTATGCCATGTATCGTGGCAGCATGTGCACTTGATGCAGGTACCCAGATGTTCTCACCAGAGAGCACCTCAAAGACCTACCAGGATACATTCGGTAAGATCCCAGAGTTCAACACCCCAATTCAGCACATCGCACAGGGAGTATAACTGCATAAGGGTTGTATCAATGACTGAGGCAGAATTTCCGCAGTGTAGAATTGTCACCGAGCGCTTGTTAAAACCTGAAACAGTGGAAAAAATCCTCAACAAACTTGCGGTAATACCTGGAATCCGGCGAATCGTAATCAATGGCCCAAGTATACCGCGGCTTGTCCCCTATGGACCCGCAAGAGGTATGCCTAATCCGCATTCCGGAAAGGCGACAATCCATGTTGGGGAAACGGCTGTAGACCTGCAGGTGCAGGTGGGAACGTTCCTTCTGGAACTTGAATCAACAGAACAGATTCCAGAGATCGATGAGGCGTGCAAGGAAATTTTCACAAATTTCTCCTATGGGATAAAGGAAGGGAGGTTTATGAGATCCACGCCTACACAAACCGACTATGCAAAATACGGTCCCAAAGCGGACTCAATAATGCTTGGAATAGTTGACCCTAAAAATAAGATCGGACCTACACTAATACAGGGAACAAAATAAATGCCAATTGGACGTGTTACACAGATTGTAGATTGCCGCGAAAGTGCCGGCATGGGTAAAGGAGGAGCCCTCGCTCAGCGTGGGACAATCTCCGAGTGTCGAAATCCAGATGTAATAATTGTCGGGATGTCGCCAGGTCGTCGGCATGTAACAAAACCAGTCTGTGATATCACGTCGGCTTTAAGGGCTCAGGGTATTGAATATAGCATCAGTACCATGGTACTTAACGCAGGATCAGGAATACCACCCGATGCCCCTAAAAGTGCAGGTAGCGTTCTGGGCGCAAGTTTCGGTTTGAACGAAAAGGAAATAATACAGATAAACCGCCACAAAGTGGCGGTACTGCACCATGGAAATGTCAGATCACATGTCGTCGCAAAAGTCAGAAGTATACTGATGCATTGCGATATTCCTGCCATTGTGGTCTGTCAGGCTCCTATAGATTTTGAGGACTTTGCACGTGAAGGGGTAAAAACAGCATATGTGATGCCTGTAAATGACAATATAGTGACTAAAGGAATGGTCATGGCAATCATTACAGGAATTACACGCGGTCAGACACCATCACGAGAAAAGATCGCCGAAGTTACCCACGCAGTTATGAAACTTATGAAATCTTCAGATTTGGAGAATTAAAAATGGCATATACTCCACAGTATGGACCAGGTAAATCTATTGTCGCCGAGAACCGGCGCAAGCAGATGAACCCAAATGTAAAGCTTGAGAAAATCCGTTCAGTCACAGATGAAGACATAGTTCTTATTCTTGGACACCGTGCTCCAGGACAGGCATATCCATCTGCACACCCACCACTTGCAGAACAGGGAGAACCTGACTGTCCAATCCGTAAGATTGTTACCCCAACCGAGGGAGCAAAGGCAGGAGACCGTGTCCGTTACATTCAGTTTGCTGACTCAATGTTCAACGCACCATCCCAGCCATATCAGAGAACATATACTGAGATGTACCGCTACCGTGGTATTGACCCAGGTACTCTTTCAGGCCGTCAGATCATCGAAACCCGTGAGCGTGATCTTGAAAAGATTGCATCAGACCTTATCAACACCAACCTGTTTGACCCGGCACGTGTCGGTATCCGTGGTGCAACAGTGCATGGTCACTCACTCCGTCTTGCAGAAGATGGAATGATGTTCGATATGCTTCAGCGGTGTGTCCTTGAAGGTGGAACTGTAAAATACGTCAAGGATCAGATTGGAGTTCCACTTGACAAGAAGGTAGATGTTGGAAAGCCAATGGATGCAGCATGGCTCAAGGCACACACCACAATGTTCCACTCCCTTGTTGGAACTTCCTTCCGTGATGATGATGAATATGTCAAGTACGTCCAGCGGATCCACTCCCTGAGGACCAAATACGGCTTTATGCCGGTTGAGTAAGGAGGTATCAAGATGGCAAAAATCGAGAGAGCACAGAAACTTTTCCTCAAAGCACTTAAAACCAAATTCGCTGGCGACATTGAAGCAACTAAGACTGAATTCTACAAATTCGACGGTCTGAACCAGTCCCCAAGAAAGAAAGAATTCATGGCATCTTCTAAGAAGA
>CAYSSW010000084.1:0-3216 GCA_964434005.1 uncultured Methanospirillum sp. | reverse complement strand
TGCTGGCCATGTCCAAATGAGGAACATCCGGGAACTCCAATTCTCCATGTCGGTAAATTTGGTTCCCCTGATGGTTTAGGTACTTTCTTCGGCCTTGAGTGGCGGCCACCAGCAGAAGTTGCTGATGAAGAATATCCGTTCACCCTTATGACCGGCCGTGTTATCTTCCACTACCACTCAAGATCACAGACTGGAAGGGCGAAAATCCTTGATCACGAAGTCCCGGTATCATACGCTCAGATTAACGTTGAGGATGCAGCAAGACTTAAGATTAAAGAGGGAGAAGAGATCAAACTCACAAGCCGTCGTGGTGAGACTATTACCCGTGCACGTGTGACTGATGAACTTGCTCCAGGTATTGTATATATGGCAATGCACTTCCCAGAAGGTGTCAACAATCTGACAAACACAGTTCTTGATCCACTCTCAAAGATGCCTGAGCTCAAGCATTGTGCTATAAAAATCGAAAAATTGGGAGGTAACTAAGCATGGCAGCAAAAGGAGACATGTACTACGGCTGGGCAATTGACAAGGAAATCCATGATAAGGGAGAATGTGGAGGAGCAATCACTGCTCTGCTCAAACATGCTCTTGAGTCAAAGATGGTTGATGCAGTAATTGCTGTTACAAAGGGAGCAGATCTTTATGATGCAGTTCCAACGGTTATCACCGATCCAGCTGATCTTTTAAAGAGTGCAGGTTCACTTCACTGTGGTACTCTTCTGATTCCAAAGCTCATTAAGAAGTATCTCAATGGTGCAAATGACAAGAAGTATGCAGTTACCTGTAAGGGCTGCGATGCAATGGCATTCTACGAACTTGCCAAGCGTAACCAGTTAAACCTTGACAATATCATCATGATTGGTGTAAACTGTGGAGGTTCAGTCAGCCCAGTTGCAGCACGTGAAATGATTGAAGAGAAGTTTGGTGTTAATCCAAACATTGTCACCAAGGAAGAGATCGACAAGGGTCAGTTCATCATCGAGTATGAAGGAACCCACAAGGGAATCAAGATTGATGAACTTGAAGAGGAAGGCTATGGTCGCCGTTCTAATTGCCGCCGCTGTAAGATGAAAATCCCACGTCAGGCAGATCTTGCATGTGGTAACTGGGGAGTCATCGGAGACAAGGCAGGAAATGCAACCTTCATTGAAGTCTGCTCTGAAAAGGGTGCCAAACTCTTATCAAGTGCAGAAGGCAAGACCATTGAGATTAGTGCTCCAAATCCAAAGGGCATTGAAATCCGTGGAAAGGTTGAGGGCGCAATGCTCAAACTCGGTGAGTCATGGAGAATTCGAGACAAAAAGTCACTTGGCGAAGGTAAGGACCGTCTGAAGTTTATCATGAAGTCTTCTTCACGCTGCACCAAGTGCTATGCCTGTGTTGAGAACTGTCCAATCTGTTACTGTATTGAGTGTTCTACCAAGAAACCATACTATGTCAAACCAGGACAGCTTCCACCAAGCTTTATGTTCCACCTGATAAGATTTGCTCACGTTTCTGACTCATGTATCAACTGTGGTCAGTGTGAGGAACTCTGTCCAATGGAAATTCCAAATGCAAAGTTCATGCACCTTCAGCAGATAGAGATGCAGAAACTCTTCGGACATGTTCCAGGTGTTGACATGTCCCTGCCGGTCAATGCATTTGTTGAGGAGAAGGTAGAGCGTGCACGTCTGAATGCTACCGGTTCAGACATGATTTACGACAATATCTTCAGGGAAGAATAATCCCTGATTAATACTTTTTTGGTTCTTTATTTGTGAATCTAATCCAATTAGGAAATAAAGAAAAAAACCCTGCTTTTTATCGAAAGTATTATCTTGGATCTCAATTACCGGAATACAGAGAGATCTTTGTAGGATTGGCATTTGCTGTGTAAGATTGCTCTTAATCTTTAAAAAAAAAATAGACAGCAGGGCCTATCTCAAACTATGAGAACTTGATATACTTTAAACCCATGAGTATCAGTCATCTTATCCACAAGATGCAGGAGATCTAACTTCTTCAAAATCTCCTGAATATTCTTTGAATACCCATTAAGATACTCAAGAAAATCATCGTGGAGTTGCTGCTTTTTTGACCTGAATCTCAAATCTTTCAGCACAAAATGAAAGGTGTTATAAAATGACTATTTTGAAGCATTACACAAAGTCCCAAATGGGTTTTTATTTTTACCTCCTCAGGTATCTTTTTTAAGTTCAAGAACATCACCCTTTTTCGGTTCAAGTAAGGTATCAAGAAGTAGGATAACCATCTTTAGAAGAAAAATATCACGATTTTTTCTTCTCTGAATTCTATCACAAAGACAATTATCGGCAATACTCAGATAAAACCGGCAAATTTAGCGACAAGGAGCTGCATACATATGATCCATTTGGATCCGGGTATTATTGAGAGAATAATGTTTAGGTTATGGAGTATCTGATAAAGCAAGTTATGATTTTTGGGTCAACAAATAACAACTCAGACCGATCTCATATAATTTCCATCCTAAAATTCAGCATTGCTGGTTCGGGTAGGCCCCGGAGGATTCTAATAGAGAAGATAATATCTCATGATCTCGTAATTATCAAACATCAAAAAAGTATTCGGATTATAATCCTTTACTAATAATCTCCCCGGCTTTTATTAGTGCATCCTCAATCTTTGTGACATCTGGGCCACCACCCTGAGCTAAATTAGGCTTCCCACCGCCCTTTCCACCAAGAACTGCACAAACCTGAGAGATAACATCTCCAGCCTTAAGACCTGAAATACCAGATGCAACAACCGCACGTGCAGATTCACCCCCAGCGATAAGGACTGCAATTCCACCTTGTGCTGACACCTTACCTGCAATCTTAACAAGTTCAGGCATTGGAAGATCAATTCTTCTGATCAGGACCTCTTTACCATTGACAACTTCTGCTTTTAGATTCTCTATCTCTAATTCACTGATTCTTGCTGAGAGTCTATCAATCTCTTTCTTTTGATCTTTCCACTCATTAAAGAATCTCTCAGCTGTTGCCGGAAGAGTGTCTGGCTGAACCGAGAATGCATTTGAAGCAGTAAGCAATGTCTCTTCAGTACTTTGCATATAACGAATAGCTGCAAGTCCTGCTGAAAAGATAAGTCTTTCAATACCATCCTGAATATGTTCAACACGAATAATCTTGATTGGGCCGACATCACCAGTATAGAGACAGTGAGTTCCGGCACATGCCTCAATATCGC
>CAYSSW010000083.1:0-3543 GCA_964434005.1 uncultured Methanospirillum sp. | reverse complement strand
CAAGTGGGGTTGATGGCGGAGCAGGACTTAAATACGCCCCGATGATTATAAAGGCTATAATTAGTCCTGCCATACAGTAACCAAATTTACTGATAAGTCCTGCAAGGTTATCAAGTTTTAACTGTAATGGAGTTTGTGGCTTTGTTCCTTCAGTGAGTGAAGCTGCAATTTCACCCATCTTTGTATTGTTGCCAACACATAGGGCTATCATACTTGCAAGTCCTGATGTGACAAATGAACCTTTATAAACGGTGTCATTAATTCTTTTCCTGACAGGTTCATTTTCTCCCGTAAAGGCTGATTCATCAACTTCAAGTCCTGATAGCCCGATAAGAGATCCATCAGCAGGGACAAGATCACCGGCCTCCAGGTGAATGAGATCTCCGACAACAATCTCCCTCATCGGAATGCCTGCAGGTTTTCCATCTCTGATAACTTTAATCAGGGTGTCTTCACGCATCACATTTAAGGTATCAAACTCTTTATTGCTCTTAAATTCGGTGAAGAATGCAATTGTTGTTGCAAGGATTACAGCAATAGTGATTCCTGCCGTCTCAAGAAGACTTTTACCTTCAGTTAATGCAACAACTGCTGACAGCACTATTGCAATCAACAGAATTCGAATTATTGGATCCTGATATTTTTCAAGGTATTGTTTCCAGATTGATGCACGTCTTGGAGGGGAGAGTTCATTACTCCCAAATTTTTCCCTTGATATTAAAATTTCTGATGAGGACAGGCCAGATTGGGAAACATCTGTAATATTCATGAGGGGAATCATACCGATTATGGTACTTCTCACTTTATGAGGTTGACGGGAAGAGAAGATTTACCAATTAATCAATAATCTCTTTTTTGATTATGATCTATAAAATAATAGGATATTATCCAAAGATTACCCAAATTGTCAAAACAATCCAAGATAGGTTAAATTTTGTTTTTTATATATTAAAAAAATCGAGTATGAAAAAAGTGATCTTTTTTAATACCAGTGCCCGGTATTTTCCTCCTGCATATCAAAATTCATTGCCGAAAGGGTGAATTGAAGCCCGATTCCAAATACAATTACAGATGTAACTGCAAGAACAAATATTGAATTTCCCATGACAAATTTAAACCATAAGGCATAAATTCCGAAGAGGAATGATAGAAAGATGAATAATCCTCCAGCGGCGTAGAAGAACACAAGTGGATGGAATGAGAGCATCACATATTTCATCTTCAACCGCCACAAAAAAGCATTTAATAACAACCATGACAATCTTACAATATAAGTTGAATACTTAATTTTTGATTGTTCAAGCCCATATCTTGCAGGATGTGCAACATTTCTGGCCCTAAATCCAAAGGTATTAAGCCACACAAGTAAATCATTACAATATCCATATCTTTTGTAGATCTTATCAAGGTCTATTGTTTCAAGAGCCCGTCTTGAAATTACAGTATACCCATTTTGAGGGTCCATTAACTGCCAGTAACCTGATGCAATCTTTGTTAAAAGGGTCAGAACAGAATTTCCAAGAAAACGCCATTTTGACATGCCTGCTCGAAACTTTTCATTGACTAACCGGTTACCAACAGTATAATCTACCTGTCTTGCAATAACAGGATCAAAAAGAAGGGGAAGAAATGAAGGATCCATCTGGTTGTCTCCAGCCATAACCGCAACGGCTGCTATTCGATCAGCCACCGCCCGCTTATAACCAGTGATTATTGCTCCACCAACACCGGTGTTTTCTTCATGATGGATGGCAACTATCTTTGAATTTTTTTCTGCATAACTGTCAATTATCTCTTGTGTTCTATCTTTGGATGCGTCATTGATTACATATATCTTATCGACAAAATCCGGGACAGATTCAATAGTTGGACCTATTAATAGTTCTTCCTGATATGCGGGAATCACCACAGCCACCGGACAAGACTTATACATATGTATGATTATTATTAGTTTTTTATATAAATTGAACGATATTAATTTCCATATATGCTGTCGTAATTTCAATAGACAAAAATAACTCAGCAATGGTACATTCAGGAAATGGAAGGATGAACTTTTGCCTTACTCATCCACAACTTCAACAGGTATCCATTCAATTCTGTCAGGATTGCCTTCACAATCACGTACAAGAGAAAAGTTTTTCCAAGTTTTTGGAATGGCCAACTTATTATTCTCTTTATCTGTTCTTACCAGGAAATTTTTGCTCTGATTACCTTCGAATTCGACAGAGACATCATGATAATAATGATCATCTAATTCAAACGGGGTCATTGAGTCAAGATAAACCTTGAGTTTTATTGTTCTTCCCTCATCTGATACAAGAAACACTGTTCCTTCTAATGATTCCGTCAATTTTGCACCAATCTTTTTATTTGCCTCTCTCAATCTTAAAAAGCAAACCGAGGACTGTTTACCTCTTATTCCCACAGATATGCAGGTTACATATATTGTCTGCTTTTTTACCATTTATTTATATTTGTTTTTTTTTTTAGTTAGAACAATAAAACTTGTTCTCATGGTTTAATATTTCATAATATCATTACTTTCGCAAAAGTTGCAAAAATTTTCATTAATAAAACCTATATTTTGCAGATATTTAATCAAAATAATATTGTTCATGCTTCTCCCTCATAAGGATAGCGATTAACTTAAACTTTTCCAACAGTGAACTTATAATTGATTAATAAACTCCATTTAATCTTTTGAGATTAATCACTACCCTCTCATTAAATTAATAAAATTTTCTAATGTATCGCCAATATTGGGGGTCTTATATAACTTGAGCAAAATTAATTTACATGTATAGAATCTTAAGTTACAATAGACAAAAATAACTCTGCAATGGTACATTCAGGAAAGGGAAGGATGATCAGTTGCCTTACTCATCCACAACTTCAACAGGTATCCATTCAATTCTGTCAGGATTGCCTTCACAATCACGTACAAGAGAAAAGTTTTTCCAAGTTTTTGGAATGGCCAACTTATTATTCTCTTTATCTGTTCTTACCAGGAAATTTTTGCTCTGATTACCTTCGAATTCGACAGAGACATCATGATAATAATGATCATCTAATTCAAACGGGGTCATTGAGTCAAGATAAACCTTGAGTTTTATTGTTCTTCCCTCATCTGATACAAGAAACACTGTTCCTTCTAATGATTCCGTCAATTTTGCACCAATCTTTTTATTTGCCTCTCTCAATCTTAAAAAGCAAACCGAGGACTGTTTACCTCTTATTCCCACAGATATGCAGGTTACATATATTGTCTGCTTTTTTACCATTTATTTATATTTGTTTTTTTTTTTTAGTTAGAACAATAAAACTTGTGCTAATGGTTTAACATTTAATAATAGCATTACTATCGCAATAGTTGCAAAAATTTTCACTGAAATGCCAATATGTTGCAGATATTTAATAAAAAAATATTTTCAGACATCTCACACTCATGAGGATAGCAATTGACGCAATCTTTTCCAACGGTGAACTTATAACCTCAACTCCCGAACCTTTAGGCGCATATATTAAAAGCTTTTAAAATAT
>CAYSSW010000082.1:0-3595 GCA_964434005.1 uncultured Methanospirillum sp. | reverse complement strand
TTTTTAGAATTTATTTGATTTTTGTTGTCTTATGAGTTTTTTTCAAACTGGCAAACTTGGGATGAAATACTGCGGCAAAAAATTTTAAAAAATTTTTAAAAATTGATTAGGAGGTTTTGCAAAAATGTTTGTGCTTATACTTCGGGAGTTGAGGATAATAAAGTGATAACAAAGCCGATACAAAACAGAAGGACGGTTTTATCATGAAGTTTTTCTGTTAACCAAGTGTTTACCATATTTGCACCCTGTTTTTAATTCTGCCAAATCCATTTAGTTTCTGAAATAAATCATATCAACAAACTACTGTATTATATTCGAAAATACTTTAATATATTCATCAGTCATTTTTGTAATCGTAAACATTTCCTCAACCTTTCTTCGGTTATATCTACCCATTGTTTTTTTGAGGTTGTCATCTTCACAAATATATCTGATAGCATCAGCATAATCAGTTACATTATCAATTTCACAAAGAACACCCCCTTTTTCGTCATCAACAAGTTCTGGAAGACTTGAACAGTTTGTAGTCACAACAGGTTTCGCACAAGCCATAGCTTCTGCAACTGAAAGCCCAAAACCTTCAAGGCGTGAAGGAAACAGAAAGAGATCACTGATATTATAAAGTGAAACCAATTCATTTTTAGTTACATTACCAACAGGTAGAATATTATTTTCAGGTCTGAATTTGTGAGTACCAAGTCCATTTGTCATTAACAATAGGTAATCCTCACCAAGATTTTTCATAATTTTTGGTAAAAGATCACCACCCTTTCTAATCGAGGGGTTGCCGGCAAAAAAAAGGAGTTTTTTATCATCTGGAATTTTTTTGGTGTTGAGTATTTCTGTATTGTTATCTGGTTTAAAGAGAGTTTCATCTATACCATTATAAATTACTGTAGAATTTGAATAACCAAATACAGATTCCAATTGTTTTTGAGTATATCTACTAACACATACGACTGAATCAGATCTTTTCAGTGCATTACTTTCACGATGAAAAATAAATTTATGATATATTTTCTGTGTATTTGTTTTATATTTTTCAAATCCTTTTTCATGGACCACATGATGTTCAATGGAAACCAGGGGGAGGTCTTTTTTATATACTCCCCCTGACCATGTATTTGTACATAAAAGATCATATCCTTTAGTATTACAGTATAATGAAGATAATGGAAGGCAATATCCGGATAGTTTTGGTAATGATTGAATATCTGCAGAAATTGATCTATTCTTAAGACCAGATAATAAATTGTAGGTAAAGATATCAGATCCTGTACCTGCTTTTATTAATGGAAAAAGTATTTTCATTCTTTTTATGTTGTCCTTTCAGTTAATATGTTGTTCCCTTTCCATTTATGAAATTTAGAATAAAATGATATTTAATCGATTTTAAAACATTTTTTGTAAAGTTACAAAAATTTCTAAAAATTTATAAGCAGTAAAAGTTATGCACAATCCTCATATGATAACTCACTTGATTGATTTTTGTTTAGTATCATAAAACATCCCTATAAACCTGCATAGTCTCTTTGGCACACCTGTTCCAACTGAATTGTTTTGCTCTTTTAAGATTATAACTGCTCTGTTCTTTTCGTTTATCAGGGTCTGCAATAAACATCTCCATTGCTTCCATAAGTTCCTCTTGATCATTTGGTTCAATAGTGCAGCCTCCGCTTCCAACAATTTCAGGAAGTGAACCTCTGCTTGAAACAATAACAGGAGTTCCACAACTCATGGCCTCAAGGGGAGGCAGTCCAAAACCTTCATACCAGGATGGAAATACAAAAAGAGTTGCTGCTGAATATAAGGCTATTAAATCTTCATTAGATACATATTTTAGAAATCTGACTGTTCTTTCAAGAGAAAGTCTATTTACCTCATAATATATATCTTCATATTTCCAACCATTCTGCCCGACGATCACTAACTCATATTCAGGATAGTGTTTAAGGAGATCATTAAAAGCTCTAATTAAAGTTTTAATATTTTTCCGGGGTTCAATTGTACTTACAAAAAGGATGAAGGGTTTCTTCAGTTGAAATCTTTCTATCTTTGGTTTGATCTCTTCTTTTGAACATGGTCTAAATGACTCATCCACAGCTAAAGGTATCACAGTAATTCTATCATCATTTAAATTAAAGAAATCCAATAGATCTTCTTTTGTGGATTGTGAATCGGCAATAATATGGGAGGCTCTTTTAATATTTGCCGGTAAGAAAAATTTTGAATATAATACTCTGTATCTTGTATGATATTCTGGCATTGTTAGTGCAGTAATATCATGAATTGTCATAATATATCGTTTATGGACCGGGAAAGGGAGAGGAAAATGGGCTGGATTATGGAGTATGTCCAGCGATTGAAACGATTTAGACTGCATGGAAACAGCCATTGACCAAAGAACAGTGTTAAACTTAATTGATGGATATGATGGGGTTAAAGTTTGTATCTTTTTCTGATAAAAATCAGGATTATAACAGATGGTTGTAAGATTTGTCTCTTTTGCAAGTCTTGAACTTAAATTATAGATGTAGTTTCCAATTCCTGCCCTTTTTAATCCTAAATTTCCACTTAAAATCCCTACATTTATCATTATTCACCAAGAACTTGCTTGTATAAAGTTATCGTTTCCATAGCAGTTTTTTCCCATGAAAATTCCGCAGATCTTTTAAGGCCATAACTAATAATTTTGTCTCTATAATTCCTATCATTTCGAATATGATAAATTTCATCTGCAAATCCAAAAATATCCTCTGGATTTTTCATAATACCAAAATCCCCCATAACCTCCGGGAGTGATGATGTATTTGAGCATAAAACAGGAGTTCCACAACTCATGGCCTCAAGGGGAGGCAGTCCAAAACCCTCATACCAACTAGGAAAAATCAATGAAACTGCTCCATTATATAAATATGGGAGTTCTTCAAAAGATATATAATTCATATATTTAATTCTATCAGCATGATTTGATGAATACATTCTTTGAAAAATGTTTTCCGATCTCCACCCTTTTTTCCCGGCAATAACAAGTTCAATATCCGGATCTGAATCAGCGATATATTCAAAGACACTGATAACTGTTTGAATATTTTTTCGTGGTTCAATTGTCCCGACAAAAAGGAGATATGGTTTTAAAAGACCCTTATCTTTCAGCCATGGCATAACAATGTTATTATCAAGAGGTCTGTATTGAGAGTCAACAGATTGATACACCACTTTAATTTTTTTTGAGTTTAAGTGATATTTAGAGATAATATCTTGTTTTGTATTGCCTGAAACGGTTATTATAAGATCTGCCTTCTTCATTACTTGTGGAAGAAGAATTCTATTTGTTATAGTTCTAAATTGAAAATGATATTCCGGAAATAGTACAGGAGTTATGTCATGAACTGTAATTACATTTTTTCTTCCAGGCTTTGGAAAAGTCAGAAACTGACCCGGATTATGAATAATGTCAAATCCTTCAAACTCTTTTTTATAAAATCGGAGAGACTGGCCAAAAGCCACACTATTGTATCTTTGAATTAGTGGACATTTGAGAGGCTGTTGCATAACCCCCATGATCAACCCGGAAGGTAAATCATAAGTACTT
>CAYSSW010000081.1:0-3611 GCA_964434005.1 uncultured Methanospirillum sp. | reverse complement strand
GAACGCTCTCATGCAGGACCCCTTTGAACTTTTCATCATAACCCTCTTTGTCCCGACAATAGTGAGTCTTCTTTTGCTGGTTCTAATCTTTAGGCCTGAAAAGATGAAAGAAGGAATAGTAAAAGCAATAGATCTTTCAACGAATGAGAATCCAAGTTCAAAAAAATGCGTAATACTTGCGATTTCTATACTTATACTGATGCTTTGCTTAAGATGCCTGCTTGAAGCCTGTGGCGTAAGAGTATTACTTCCTCTCTATTCTGCTGCACTTGCAGGTGCTATTATCATTCTCATCGGCTCAAACGAGCGGATATCAATTGTAAAAAAGATTGACTGGCGAACCCTTCTCTTCTTTGTTAGTATGTTTGTCCTGATGCAGAGTGTATATGATTCAGGAGTACTTGACGTGAATATGAATGCGCTCTTCTCAACGCCAATATCTCTTATGGTTACCGGGATAATTGTCTCACAATTTATCTCAAATGTCCCATTCATTGCTTTATTTCTCTCGGCTATAAGTAATGCTGCATTTTCCGCTGTAAATGTTGCCGCTCTTGCTGCAGGGAGTACTCTTGCTGGAAATCTCACAATACTTGGTGCCGCAAGTAATGTAATAGTTTTAAGTCGGGCAGAACAGGAAGGAGTAATACTCTCACAATGGGAATTTTTCAGGTTAGGAGCTCTGATTACTACTCTCCAAGCAGTAATATTTGCAATCTGGTTTATGATCTTCTAAAAAAGTATTGGTGTATAGATTTCACATCTGTGGGTTTGATTTGGGGTGTTTGGATGGGGGGAAAATTTTCCGCCTTACAGATGTGATATATTCTGGCATGAAATCTATCCTCTGATCAGGATATTCTGGTAATCTTTTGGTTTACTTTACTTCTCTATTTTATCACCTCTTCTTTTTTTGGCAGGTTTTTTTGCCTGCGCATGTATAGTATTATTTACATTATGTTATATCTACTTTCCTCAGATCTATGGTCGTTGTATCCGATTCCGAGAAAATAAAGACTTCTTCGATTGTCACATTAAATCTTTTTGAAATTTTAAAGGCAAGATCAAGCGAGGGATCATATTTGCCCTTTTCTATTGCAAGGATTGTCTGTCTTGTAACTCCCACATCCTTAGCAAGATCTTCCTGAGTAAGTTCAAATATTGCCCTGAAAATCCTGATCTTATTCTTCATCCTCTCCACCGGCTCCGTATTTATGCTCATACCAGAGTTTTGCCAAAGTATAGATTATGATCATCAGGAAGACTACAAACATCAGGAAAAATGACAATCTTGCAACCTGGTAAGAAAACGGCCCAAAAACTTTCCCCTGAAGGCTGATTACCATTCCCCCAAGAGAATATGCAAAAAGCATTACAGCTACAATCTGAAGTGTTCTAAGTGCTGCCTTCTCTGTAATCAGATGTGTTCTCTCGTCAGATACCACTTCATCGACAAGTTGGCCACCGACCCATGCCGCAAGCACGCCAATTACAACCGCAGCACACATTATTAATGGTTCAAGGTTATTTATGGCCCAAATGAAAATACCAGCTTCAACAAGGGCAACTATTCCAAGAAGGAGATAATATGTATGTTGTTTCATAAGACAATATAACGGATTATTATAACCTTCCAATACTGATAAGTATTATCGTAACCTCCTCTGAATCAACAACAATATGTACCGGCTGGCAGACGGACAAAAAATGAACATGGACAAACCGGCAAAAATACTATTTATTGATGATGAACCGGCAATACTGAGTGTTCTCTGTGATTATCTCCAGATAGTTCATCAGTTTGAGGTGACAACAAAATCATCAGGCATCGGACTTATAGAAAGTGGTGAAATCTTCAACTACGAATGCCTGATTATTGATTATGATATGCCTGATATCAATGGAATTGCTCTGATAAAACAGATTCGCGAGGTAAATAAAGAGATTCCAATTATAGTTTTTACCGGAAAAAGTCGTGAAGATGTTGTAATTGATGCAATAAACAGTGGTGCTGATAATTTTTTTCAAAAGACCGGGAAAGTAAATGAATTATTTGCAGAGCTTGCTCATGCCATTGAGAATGGTGTCAGAAGGTATCGCGCCGAGACTTTGATTAAAGAGAGCGAAGGAAGGTATCGTACTCTTGTAGAGGATCAGACCGAGTTTATCTGCCGTTTATCCACAGATGGTACAATAATCTATGCCAACAAGTCACTCTGTTCATTTGTAAAGAAAGAGCGTGATGAACTTATTGGAAGTTCATTTTTTGATATATATCCTGATGAACGTGAACACATCTTCTCTGCAATAGAGAGTTGTGATCCTGATAACCGGCTTTGTTTTGTTGATCTGTCATATGAGACAGTAACAGGTTCTGCCAAATGGCAGACATGGTCTGTAAGGGTTGAATATGATCGTGAGTATGAAGTTGAAGAAATATTGCTTGTCGGGCGTGATATCACCATCCCAAGAGAGAGACAAAGACAGGATGGAATCCTTCAGGAACTCTGGAAATCACTTGCAAATTCGTCTTCAACCGGATCAGTTGTGGATCATGCATTAAATGCGGCATCTCAGCTTGCAGAGACAAACACGGGGATTGCATTTCTGCGTGACAGATATAGTGGAGAGATAGTCGAGATACATCACCTTGGAAAAGCGATCCATGCTCTTCGAAATTTCCTGCCTCTTCTCTACAAAGAACTGAAAAAAGAGAAGAGTAATGTCCAATTCCTGTCAGGTGATGGACTATATCTGAGTCTGACTGATATGAGGCGTTATGATGCCCCGTTTTTGTCAGTAGCACTCATACCGATAATGAGATTTGATGAGATTATTGGCTGGTTTGCACTTGCTTCAGATACTACAATGGAGATAATGCCAGAGTGCAGGGATTCTATTCGTGTAATCTCATCAAATATAGGTGATGTAATATCAAGGATTGAGGCAGAAGAAGATCTTCGTGATGCACTCCTTGAAAGTGAAGAGAGATATATGCAACTTTCAGAGTCTTCACATGATGCAATTGGCATAATTAGTAACCGGAATATTACATATCTCAATCAGTCTGCACTCACTCTCTTTAATGTTGAATCGCTTGCTGAATTCATACGTGTTCCATTTTCTGATTATATTGATAATACAGATGGCACATTTAATCCGTTAATCTCATTATTCAATGGTGTTTCTATTGACAACCCTCTCCATGCATTTGAAGGCTGGCTTTTAAGTAAAAATGGAAGAAGGTTATACTGTGAACTGATAATTGTTCCGATCTCGCATTGTGGAGAACTTGCATCTCTCATGATTATTAAAGACAAAACCGAGATCCATGAGCAGGAACTTGAGATCATGTCAAGTGAACAGAGATTTCGTGAGATGGCAGATCTCCTGCCTGAACCTCTTTTTGAGGCTGATGTATCAGGTATAATTACATTTTGCAACATCTCTGCCCATGAATTATCTGATAAAAACAGATCGGTTGTGCCTGGAAATCCACTCTCAAACCTTATCCAGGGAGATGATCACGATCTCTTCATTAATCTTGTAAATAAGACAGTAAAAACAAAAGAACATTATTTATCTGATTTTGCAAGTATTGGAAGTGATGA
>CAYSSW010000080.1:0-3741 GCA_964434005.1 uncultured Methanospirillum sp. | reverse complement strand
TTAGGAGGTTTTGCAAAAATGTTTTGTGCTTATACTTCGGGAGTTGAGGTTATATATCATTGATAAACAAAAAAGTTACCTTATCTAAAGAATGTACCTTATTTAGTTTTTTAAACATATCATGTAACCATAAATAAGACCCTTGGCGGGTGAATTGTTAGTATAAGCATTTTTATTAGTTCTTTCCTAATTTCACTAACTTTATAATGTTATTTATGTGTTAGAAATTTCAAAATGCCAAATCTTTGTTAGTTGCGATCTCAAAATCCTTCTAAAGGTCTAAAATTGGCTTTATTGAATCAGCCCAAATTCCATATACAGAACGTATTTGTATATTTTTATCTGTTTGCCTTAAATAATTCAAAAAACTGTGGATAATGGGTTAGATAAATGAAGAGTACCTGAATATATTTGGATAATTGATGATATCCGGATTATATGTTAGATTGATATATTTACAAAGAATGCTTATGAAATTCAAAATGTGAATTTTGAATTCCATCTAATCTGAACGTTTGGATGGAATTAAAGTGGCATCGAAAAACGAAATGAGTTATTGATGTAGTTATTAATAATGATTCTGGTGAAAATTTAACTGATTATTACCCATTTTTTCTTCTGCGTCAATGCCTAACAGGGCAGAAGAAATTATTATAATTACACAAAAGATATTTTTTTTGAAAATACAAGGAAAATAAAGTAATGTTATCGAATAATAAAAAGAATAAATATTTCTAATAAAAAAATCATGTAATTGACTTAAACAGTTTTATCACATCTGTGAAATCAATTCTGCCGTTCCCTGAAAAATCAAATGCCTTTACTGGTTCATTTGCTGTTATCCAGTCCATATTTTTAAAGAAGAGCACAACATCAGAGAAATCTGCACGCCCATTACCATTTAAATCCTCATATTTTCCATCTCCGTTAGGATCAGTAGGGATTTTACTCTGACTGGGGAGTTTTTTAACATCCACTCCAGATGAACCACCAGTTAATTTAAGAAGAGCCTTTTCAGCATTAATCCGGCCGCCACTTACAGTTTTTCCAGAAAATGCCGGGAGAACATCAACAGTACTCATAATAGTACTCTTAAGTTCTTTTGGGGTTAATTTTGGATTAATGGAAAGCATTAGGGCAGCAAGTCCAGCAACATGCGGTGTTGCCATAGATGTACCTTTCATTTTTACGTAATTAGAACTTTTAGATGTCGGATATGTGGACAAGATTGCATCACCTGGTGCTGCAACATCTACTTTACTTGCACCATAATTTGAAAATGATGGCATCCCATCATTAGCATTTGATGCTGCTACAGCAATTATCTGTTCAATATCAAGATTAGAAGGGTAATGTGAACCGGCATCATTATTTGCTCCTTCATTTCCAGCGGCAAACACAAACAGAGCATTAGTTGATTCAATCACATCAGCAAGTGCCTGACTTTTTGCACTTCCACCCCAGGAGCAACTAATAACATTTGCTCCCATCTTCTTTGCATAAGCAACAGCATTAATTGAAGAAGCAGTATCTCCATTACCATCTGCTCTTAAAAATTTGAGAGGCATTATCTTTACATGCCAGTTGACACCAACAATGCCGACACCATTGTTACCTACCCCACCGACTACACCTGCACAATGTGTTCCATGCCCATTATCATCCATAGGATCATTATCATTATTGATAAAATCCCATCCGTGAATATCATCAATATATCCATTATGGTCATCATCAATACCATTTCCAGGAATCTCGTTAGGATTTGTCCAGATATTATCTGCAAGATCAGGATGGGTATAATCAACACCACTGTCAATAACTGCAACAATAATATCTTTTGAGCCGGTCGAAATGTCCCAGGCACCAGATGCACTGATATCTGCTCCCTGTTTAGCGGTATTTTTCATTCCCCATTGTTCACTAAATCTTGGATCATTTGGAACGGAGAGCATCGACATTGCCGATGACTTTATTGAAGATTCAGGAACTGGTTCAGGTTCTTCTGGAAGAGATAATGAGATAATATAATTAGGTTCGGCATATGCCACATATGGTGAACTTTCAAGTTCTTCAATTGCATCTTCAACAGGAACATCATCTGCTATGCTTAACGCCTGAAGTCCGTTGATTCCATCTGTTCCGATATCACCTGACACTTCGGCTCCAATTGTCGCAAATTCTGCAGGTTCATACCCAGAAGCTGCAAGTGAAGCAACCCTCCCATCTTCATACATGACAATTACTTCACCAGGAACATACGGCTCTTCTATATTACTTGAATTTGTATCCGGCACAATGAAATCTGTATCATCTGCAACTACTGACAGGATAAGGCAGAAGATAAAAAGATAAAGAATTCCTGCAATTCGGTTTTTCCCAATCATTCAAAACCCCACATATATAGTATACTGTACTATCTGTAATCTTACAGATTTAAGAAGTACCGTTATTTATTTTATATGAGTTGATCAATAAATAAAAATTTTCCGCCAAAATTTTTATAAGTTTGTTTTGATATTGCTGGCGCAGAAAAAAGATTAATTGGAGCAGCCACAGCTGCATTGTTCATTGGATCTGTAAGCGGTAAGACCAATTGTACCCATTCCAAATAATGTGATTAAAAAGCCAATTATAAATCCAACTATAGGGATCATTACAAGTATCTGTAGAATGATAAAACCACATATGAAGATAGCATATTTATTCATATCTGCTTTGCCAATCTTTTCAAAGAGCCACTTACCAAAGGCATTTCCGGCAGCTATTGATGATAGCAGGAAGAGAATGCCAAATATAAGCATGATAAAGAGAGCAATAGGAAGTCCAATTATCGTAACCGTAAAGATGATTGCAAGGATAATAGATCCGAAAAATATTACAATTCCGGCTATGACTGAAAGGAGGATTTCTTCTGACCCAGTTGCTGCAATCTTTGCAGTAGGTCCTGACAACAGATACATAAGTATTAAACCAAGTATTAATAGTCCAATCAACATTAAAATGTGAAACATCTGAAATAAAGCTTCAATTTCATTAATCATATCAGAAACTCCTGACATTTCGCTTTCTTTTTCTTCTGAAAGTTTTAATTCTCCTTTGATGACTCCATCAGACTGATATCCTGATGAAGAGAGATAGGCATCTTTTCTTATTACTGCATTCTTACCGATAGTGACCATTCCCCCACATGCAGCAAGGTTTTCAGCTGATCCATTGATAGTAATGGATCCACCTGTTGCGAGAATCTTTCCTGTAATTTCATTATTTAGGTCAATAGTTCCACCGGCAACAATGGCATCTCCATCAACAAGTGCTTTAATATCGAGTACTCCTCCTGCAGCAATTAGATTACCTTTAATTGGTTCATTTACTGTTAGCCTACCACCTGCAAAGGTTAAACTTTTAATAGGAGCATTAATTGTTAGACTGTCACATGAGACAAGGAGATCATCATCAATAGGTTCATCTATAATAATCTTTTCCCCTGATCTGGTTTCAAAGGCAGAAACCGGAAAAGCACTTATTATTAAAAGTGCGGCAAGTAAGAGGATAAAAATCCGATTTTTTTCCATACTGTACTTTCGCATTAAAAAAGGAAAAAAGTATCTGATTATTAATTTTATAACTGTATGGTCTTAAAAGGTAATGGCTTTTCCAACAAAAAATATGGATACTAACAATTAATAACCTCAACTCCCGAACCTTTAGGCGCATATATTAAAAGCTTTTAAAATATCT
>CAYSSW010000079.1:0-5124 GCA_964434005.1 uncultured Methanospirillum sp. | reverse complement strand
TTGATTAGGAGGTTTTGCAAAAATGTTTTGTGCTTATACTTCGGGAGTTGAGGTTTTTATTCATCCTAAATCGTTCACGAGATTTCCAAATAGTCATCTAACCTGGATTTAGGGAATAAATCCCAAAAAATGGAAAAATGAACAATGGCTTTTGTCTCTATATCGGTGAAAGACACTATCATTATTTTAAAACAAGTAACAGAAGAGAAGAATTTTTCAGTATGAGATCTTCCATCCCGAATTGAATCATCTCGATATATCTAATATAATTGGGATAAATGCAGTCCAATCAATTAACTTTTCAACCTTTCTTATTTTATCCCAAGACTGGTATATAATATTGTGATGAAAAAGGATAGGATATATGATTCAGTTATTTTTTGATTAAGATAACTTTGGGTTAATCGCCTTCCCCATATTATTCACTCTCAAAAAAGTATAACCCAAAACAATTCCTTATTATAATTCCTCAACAAATGTGATTAAAATGAGTGATTCAAAATCCTTATGTAATTCAGACTGTAATTCATGTCCAATGAAAGAAACATGTGGCGGCTGTATAAAAACTGATGGCAATCCATTTGGTAGTGGATGTGTAATTGCTCTATGTTGCCATAAACAAGGACAAAACTGTCAAAACTGCAAAATTAATAAAGGAACAGATCTCCTCTGTAGTCTTAAAAAACGTATTACATCAGAATTTAACTTGCTACACATTGAAGGAATGCAGGAGGTAAAAACTCTCATCGCACTCAAGGGCTCATATATTAATCTGGAATATACCTGCAGTGGTAATAAGCACATAAAATTCTTTGATGACAATAAAATATATCTCGGAAATCAAATCCAAATAAAAAAAACTGACAGATGTTATGGACTTGCTGCAGATGAAAAGTATCTGATGGTAAGCGAATACAGTTTAGAAGGAAAAGATGCAGAAATTGTTTTATTCAAACGTTGGAACCATTCTGAGGATCTATTTTAGATAAACAGGTGGCAATCCATATTTCGTAATCATAAATGCATTAAAATACGAGCATAATGTTTAATTAATTTCACAATTCATTGCACATTTTTTGAATTTAACGAGTATAACCTTCTCTAATATCTACTTCATATCATCAACAATAGTTCTAAAACCCATCCAAACCGAATAATAATTATGAAACTTGTTGTTATAACAGGAAGCCCACATAAACATGGAACATCAGCAATGCTTGCAGACCAATTTATCAGGGGAGCCACAGAGAGTGGACACACAGTATATCGTTTTGATGCGGCTTTTAAAGATGTGCATCCATGTATTGCCTGTGAAAAATGTCATAACACAGACACTGGATGTGTATTTAAAGACTCTATCGAAGAGTTAAACCCTGAACTACTATCATCTGATGGAATTATTTTTATATCGCCAATCTACTATTACATGTTGAGTGCCCAGATTAAGACTGTAATTGATCGATTTTATGCAAATGGTGATAAACTTCATGATAATAAAAAAACAGCACTGATTCTTACATTTGCAGATGACTCAATAGAATCAGCTGATGGACCAGTTCTTTCATTTAAAAATATGGCAAAATATCTTGAATGGGAAATTGTTGGTACAATAACTGCAAAAGAATGTGCAACTGTTGATGACCTTATAAAAACAAACTATCCAAAAGAAGCTTATACATTGGGAGAGAATTTTCAATAATTTTCGCTAAAATTTAAGTTTCAAAAAATTCATATTATCTTGAAATAATAACTCATCATGAAACATTTCGATAAACTCACATTAACGGAAGAACGAAAAAAATTATTAACAGCGGAGATAAAAGCATTTTTTCTGACTGAAAGAGAAGAAGTAATCGGAGACCTTGCAGCAGGTCTGATTCTAGATTTCATTGCCGAAAGAATAGGAACTGAATTCTATAATCAGGGAGTATCAGATTCTTACAAATATATGTTAGAATCAACAGAAGATCTACTATCAATACAGAAATAAAAAATAGAGATGAAAGTGTTATTTACGCTTAGATGAATGGGTACCGGTTGAAGGATTAGATGAACTCTCTGCCTGAACTGGTTCTGCTGATTTCTGTGCTGCTTGCTTTTTTGCTTTCTTAGTTGACATAATAACTCCTAATTTTTCACACAACGAATTGTGTATACTAACATTAATCTCTAAAAATAATACGTTTTAGATGATAATACATTTAATTACAAAATGTACTAGTCTAATTTAAATTTACCTGCAATTTATACGTTAATTGTGATTAATCTTAAAAATCATTGTATAAACCATCATCTGAAATAGAATGAAGTTCAAAGTATTCTAAAAGGAACACCTGATGCAGACTGATAAAAGTCATGAACTTCTCATGTTTTTCCTGAAAATGGAAAGCGAAAAGATTGAAAAATGCCCTTTTTATAAATTGATAATGCAATCTGGTGATAATACTGAATATGGTCATTATTTAGCATACGCCGCAGAGATAGAACATACATCTGGTTTAGATCTCTCTCAGGCTACCATTAGAAAATACTGTGAAAAATTTAATGAAATTGGGATATTTAACTCAATAACTGAACTTAATTATAAAAACCGACCTGAAGTAACTCTTTACCACCTGAATTTAAATATTACGACAATTCCTGTAATATTACGAATTCTTGTAAAAAATGAAATCGCAATGCCATGGCCTGTATTTCACCATATAATGTCAATTTATTTTCGAAAGATTGTAATTGCAGATATTTCATGCCCAATTGAGCTTTTATCCTATATACCAGGAGAAGCTCCTTTGGTATATGAAAAAATAAAAGATATCGGAGAGATGGTAGATCATGTGACCTTTACTGAATACTTAAACAGACAAATTCAAACATTTCTTGATAATAATATTCCCTATAATCAGTGGAAATTTTTGTATCCTACTAATAATTCAGAAGAATTCTTTTCAATCTTTTGTAATGGAATTAACCCATTTATCCAACATATAAAATATAATAATATTTACTTTTCGAAAGAAAAGGATAGATCTTTCTTTGAATTCATTCCATATTTCAGTTGTCTTGATGAAATATCCTCAATTTTTGAGGAATTTTTTTTTACTCCTTTAATTAATCTCTTATATATAACTCCAAATTCACTTTTACTCTTATATGATAAACCAGATAGAGAGCAAAACATTCAGATAATCAATAGAGAAGAAAATAAAATAAAAATTGAATCATCTCTTTTATCAGACATATTAAAACAATCAATTATATCATTTCTGAAAAACAATCACCATGACAAAGACAATCCCATAAATGAAATTTGTTTTGGAGCATATCCAGATTTCTGGATGAAATCCGAAAAAACTATTAATCAATTCTCAATTAAGAGTGAAAATAGTATTACCATAAACTATAACCTGTTCCTTCACAGTATGGAAAAGGAAAACATAAAACAACAAAACTATCCGATAAACATCGATATCGATTATCCTGATATCTTTAAATCTGAAAACATCAGGACATTTGAGTTAATAAATGCATTTAAAGCAAATGACCCAAAACTATCCTGTATTTACACACGATTTATGCATCGGACACAAAGCATTATCATACATATTGATCTTTCATCATTTGACAAAACTATACTATTAAAAGAACTCTCAAATATGCTCTCAATTGAATTAAACAGACTTTGTTTCTCAAGAACACTTTGTGAATTCTTTATTCAGAATGATATCAATTATGAAATTATAAATTACACGACTGAAAAAGGAGAATATGGAAAATCAATCAGAAAGTGGTGGAAGATGTTAATTGATTACAATACAAAACAGATAAAAAGGAGAATTATAGACTATCTTTACTAAAAATCCCTAAACAATATTTTTTTTCTTCATCTCTGGAACAATTGCAGTAAATATTAAAGCAACAATTGAAAGTATAAGACTAATAAACATCGTAAAGGAAAATCCAGTCATAAATACACCAATGTCAAGTTCATAAAATGGAATTGCTGCATGTCCAAATCCTGTGGTTGCAAATGTAAAAGTAGTTGCAAATAGAGCAACTCCAACAACTCCTCCAAGATACATCGAAGTAACAGTTAGTGAAGTTCCAGTACCCTTCTCATCATCCGGCGAATAATCAACAATTCTACCAGCAACAGGACCTCCAAATATTCCTCCAAGAAGTCCAAGAAGAATAAGCCCTGCAAATAAAAATATCATATCTGATTCTGGTTTGATAAACATGAATATTGAAGAAATTGCAAAAACGATAAGAGCAGTTGCAATAGCAAACGGTCTCCGTCCAATACGATCTGACCATTTACCAATTTGAACTCCAATAAGTAAGGAAATAATAGGAGGAATAAGCAGATAGACTCCAATCATCAAAGAGTCCATATTTAAACCTGAACTTAAGAAAAATGGAAGTAGATAAAAAACCCCCATAAAGATTATGTTAATTATGAAGAATGCTATTAAACAAAGCGTGAACTTCCATAACGTCAGGATATGAAGATTAATGAGAGGGCTCATACACATCTTTTCTCTGATAATAAACAGGAGTGTTGACAGGACAAATGTAATAATACAGGCTGAAATCTGAATATCATAGAATCCAAGATGTGGAAGACGTTCTAAACCATAAACACCTGATACCATCATAATAAACAGAAGAATTGCTCCAGGAATATCAAAATTCAAAGATTCAGGAAGATCTTTTGGGATTACCTTATAAGCAAACGGAATTATTGCAAGTCCTATTGGAACATTAATAAAGAAAATCCAATGCCATGAAAGATATCCGGCAAGTATTCCACCAATCGCCGGACCGGCTGCAACACCGGCTGCAATAGATATAGAAATTACTGCAAGAGACATTCCAATTTTATTTAATGGCAGATATGTAACACATAGAAGTGATGCAGTAGCTGCAAGCATTGCAGCTCCAATTCCTTGAAAAATTCGGGCTGATAATAATATTGCAAAATCTCCTGAAAGCCCACATGCAGCAGAACTTATAACAAAGATAATAATTCCCATTAAAAAAATTCTTTTAAAATATCCTTTTTCTGCAATTTTTCCAAAAATAATAATTAAACCAGACATCATCAGAAGGTAAGTAATTGTAACC
>CAYSSW010000078.1:0-5241 GCA_964434005.1 uncultured Methanospirillum sp. | reverse complement strand
CTGAAACAAAGATATCATCAAAATCCATGGATAGTATATATAATCGATCTTCTAAGATATATAGTTTAGCTTTACATGTAATTAATTTTTTAAAAAAAGATCTGCGGATGATGGGGTAACAATTCCAATAGCTGGGATATCAAGAAGTGCTACAAAGATGAGAACTGCTCCTATTTTATCAAGTAACAATTTCAATAGCTGGGATATCAAGAGCTAAAATTGTAAAACCCTTTTCGTATCTCTCATTAAGCACTGATTTTGGGGCATTTTCAAGATCAAACCCATAAAACGCAAAAACTTTTTTCATTTTACATATTCCTCAAACAACTTTCCATTCAAGCATAGTGCTAAAGTACCCACCACGTCTGTTCCCAAGTTTTGAATAATAATCACTAACAGAAAATGCAGTAACAATACCTGGGCTGTCAACATTAAATGAAGATGCTCTGTCAGATGTAAAATTCAAGAATATCGTGTAATCTCCAGATCCAAGGATTCTTGGTGGAATTGTAATGTTTACAACATGAGACCCAACAGATAATTCATCAAGTGGATTTGGAGGAGTATCAGAACTGTCAGAAACCATTACATTGAGCCCATCACTCTTTCGCCTGATTTCAAAGTACCCATACAACCCAGGAACTCTTTTTCTGACCACAAATTCAAATGAAAGAATAATCGGTTCATCACAACTAAACATTGCCGTGACCTCACCATCCCGGTTTTTCATCTCAGCTTTTAGTAGTTGAGCCTCTTTCTTTAAATTGGGTTTATATATAGAGACAGGAGATTCAGAAGATTTAACTGTTGTTTTAATATATTCGGCAATAGTACTCTTTTCGTCACCATCTCTTCTTATTTTACCTTCATCAATCCAGATAACACGTTTACATAACTGACTCATAAAACTCATATTGTGACTTACAAAGAGAACCGTTCGACCAACACCAGTAATCTCCCCCATCTTGCCAAGACACTTTTTCTGAAAAGCAGCATCTCCGACTGCTAAAACTTCATCAACTATCAGAATGTCGGGGTCTAAATGAGCAGCGACAGCAAAAGCAAGTTTTACATACATACCACTTGAATATCTTTTGACTGGAGTATCAATAAACTTTGAAATCTCTGCAAAATTAACTATATCATCAAATTTTGAAGCAATTTCATGCCTTGTCATCCCAAGTATAGCTCCATTAAGAAAAACATTCTCCCTACCTGTAAGTTCAGGATGAAATCCAGTTCCAACTTCCAAAAGACTTGCAACTTTTCCCTTAATTTTAATTGATCCGGCAGTAGGTCTTGTTACACGTGAAAGAATCTTAAGGAGAGTTGATTTACCTGCACCATTACGACCTATAATTCCAAGAAGTTCTCCCTGTCTTATCTCAAAAGAAATATTATCAAGAGCTAAAAAGCGTTCACGATTTTCAATAAAACCAAGTTTAGCGTTTGGATCTTCCTTTCCTCTAATCTCTGCCCATTTACTTTGAAGATCACGAGTAAGTGTTCCATGACCAAGCACTCCAAGTCTGTATTCTTTTGACAGATTTTCTACTTTTACAACAATGTTATCCATATTTATCAATATATTATAAGATATCAGTATTCACCGTTGGAATATGAGAATTAACACACATATATGTCTGGTATAAACTTAAAAATTTCTAATAAAAGTAAAAGAATCATGATTTTTCATAAAACCACACAAATATTCCATTATAAAATTGAATGTCTAAGTACCGAAGATATTGAACTGTTTGTGTCTATGGAAATCAATAAAATTTACCAGTACTATTTCTTTTCATCTAATCTGAACAAGTTCTCTTGATTAATAATATTAATTTAAATATATTTATCGGCACACTTAATTATTAAAATGTATTATGTATAAACATGAAACAGGAATCAGTATTCGTGGTTGTATTACTGCTTGTAATAGCAGTAATCAGTGTCCCGGTATTTGCAGAAGATTCACTCTTTGTTTACTCCGGAGCCGGATTAAAAGGTCCGATGACTGAAATTGGAGCAATTTTTGGTTCAGAAAACAATGTAACTGTTGATCTCACCTATGGTGGTTCAGGCGTTCTTATCTCTCAGATGGAAACAACAAAGACCGGTGATATCTTCATCCCAGGTGGACAGCCTGATTACCAGAATGCAGTGAAAAAAGGGCTTGTCAGCAATGATTCACAACTTGTTGCGTATCATGTCCCGGTAATTGCAGTTGCAAAAGACAATCCATTTGATATAAAGAGTGTAGAAGACCTTACACAGCCAGGAATTAAAGTGGCACTTGGAGACATTAATGGAACAGCAATTGGAAAAGCAGGACAAAAAATCTTTGAAAAGGCAGGAATTGCAGATGAAGTAGAAGCAAATGTTGTGATGAGAGGAGCAACAATCAATGAAGTTGTAACTGCTCTATCAACTGGCAATGCAGATGCTGCTCTTCTCACTCTTGACAATGCAAAGAATGACCAGTTTACACTTATTGAGATTCCAGTTGAAGATAACTCAATTCTTATTGCACCGGTTGGCATTACTACATTTACAGAAAATCCAGAACTTGCAAAGAAGTTTGCTGATTTTACTGCATCAGATGAAGGAAAGGCAATCTTTGAAAAGTATAACTTCCCAGCATATCCAGATCCAAAGTATACTAACTGATTAAACTATGAACAAATCAGAAACAATTTGTATAAAGACAATTGGATTTGTGAAGAGTTCTTACTCTGACATGCAAAAAACCCCGGTTCAGAGTATCTTCTCCAAAGGGCGTGGAACAATTGAAATATTTCCCGAATTTGCTGAAGGGTTATTTGAGATTGAGAATTTCTCTCACCTCATCCTTCTTACAAGGATGAATAAAGCAGCCAATGAACAACTTTTAGAAAAGCCAATGGTTGATGGAGGAAAAGAACACGGCATCTTTGCCACAAGGCATTTTAACCGGCCAAATATGATTGGTTTTTCTATTGTCAGGCTCCTTTCTAAAAGAGGTAATCTTTTATTAGTTGAAGGAATTGATCTTTTAGATGAAACTCCTGTGATTGATATTAAACCATACATTCCTGCATTTGATTCAATTCAAGAGGCTTCAAATGGATGGTTAAGTGAGCAGCACCTTGAAAATATTAGAAAAAAGTCTGCACTGTATTGATGACAAGGATAAAGACTGCCACCTTTTTTCGAATAATTTGTATTGGGATTACAATAATCACAGTTATCCTTTTTCTTGCAGTTTTTGCAGGACTAATAACTTACCCGGAATTTTCTGATTTAACTCGTTCTCTAATGTCAGAAGAGATTCAGTTTGCAATTAGATTATCAATAATTACTGCGATTTTTTCAACATTTTTATGTTCAGTAGTTGCAGTCCCGGTTGCATATTCAATGGTCAGATTTCAATTTTATGGTCGGAGATGGGCAAACATTCTCTTAAATCTTCCTCTGTCACTTCCACCACTTGTGGCGGGAGTTGCCCTATTAATCTTTCTTTCACCAGTTACTTCACCAATAGGGCAATTTTTGAAGGCTATTGATGTGTGTATTGTGTATACCCCAATAGCGATAATTATTGCTCAGTTCTTTGTAAATACGCCGTATATGGTGCGAATTGCAAGATCTACATTTGCAATGATTAATCCTCGTTATGAGCATGTTGCAAGAACACTTGGATGTTCTGAATGGGGAGCATTTTCACAGGTAATTCTTCCAATGGCAAAAAATGGTCTTATTGCAGGAATTGTTATCACCTGGTCAAAGGCCATCGGGGAATTTGGAGCAGTACTTATGCTTGCAGGAGCTGTTGCTATGAAGACCGAGACACTTCCAATAGCACTGTTTCTCAATATGTCAACCGGAGATCTCAATATGGCAGTTGCAGCAGCTTTGATTCTTCTGATAATTTCAGGAACAACTCTTTTGATTGTGGAATTTTTTGGAAAAGAAGAGGGGATATATGCTTAAAATACAAGATCTCTGCTTTTCCCTTGGAGAGTTTTCATATAATAATCTAAATTTCCATATAAATACAGGGGAATACTGTATTATTCTTGGACCAACAGGGGCTGGAAAGACAATACTTCTTGAGACAATAGCCGGGATATACCATCCAGATAGTGGGAATATTATTCTTAATGGGAGAGATATAACAAATACTCCACCAAATTCTCGAAAATGTGGGATGGTCTATCAGGACTATATGCTCTTTCCACACATGACAGTAAAAGAAAATATTGCATTCGGGCTTAAACAGGCAAAAATTCCCCTTCAAAAGAGAGAAATTGAAACAGAAAAAATTGCAAATTTGCTTGAAATCGGCCTCTTGTTAGACAGGTATCCTGTGACATTGTCTGGAGGAGAAGAACAGAGGACTGCATTAGCAAGAGCACTTCTCTTAAAACCGGATGTTTTGCTTCTTGATGAACCATTATCTGCCCTTGATCGGTTAACCCGTGAAAAACTAAAAGATGAACTTAAACAGATTCAAAAAGAGACGAATATGACGATTCTACACATTACCCATCATTTTGAAGATATCTATGCTCTTGCAGATAAAGTAATCATTATGAAGGATGGAATTATTATTCAACAGGGAACTCCTGATGATATTTTTCATCGTCCAAATTCTGATTTTATTGCAAAATTTACCGGTATGGATAATACTTTTTCAGGTATTATTAATAATTCCGAAATTAGAATTGGAAGGATTTCAATTAAAGTGGATTCAAATTTAAGCGGTAATACAAAAATTGGAATCAGACCTGAAGATATAATTATTACAGATAATCCTGGTTCATTCCCAGAATACAACTCTATCCCTGGTGTAATTAAATATATTACTGACAATGGATTCTATTCAAGTGTTTCTGTCGATGTGGGTGATGAAGGAGTTGTTTTCTCAGTTGCATTAACTCATCAGAATACAATTTCCTTTAAAGTTGGATCAGAAGTTTTTATTGTGTTTAAAAAAGAGAATGTTCACGTATACAGGAACAATTGAATTGTAGAACTATGAAATACTTTTAGAGATCCTATAATCATTTGGATTGGGTTTTCTACTCTCCACTCCAATAGGGGACAGCGATTAACCCAGGCTTTTATCTTATAACCCACATTCGCAGACATTTAATCAAAGAATTATTTAATTTAAGGCGCCATCAAATTAACAATTTTTGAGTTGTATCCCATCATCCGCAGATCTTTTTTTAAAAAATTAATTACATGTAAAGCTAAACT
>CAYSSW010000077.1:0-5717 GCA_964434005.1 uncultured Methanospirillum sp. | reverse complement strand
GAGAAATTTTAAAAGCTTTTAATATATGCGCCTAAAGGTTCGGGAGTAGAGGATAAAAAAAGAGGATGCAATTTAGAATGAACTTCAACGACAGATAGATCAGTTGGGATTTCTGATTAAAAGGATAATATTCCTGGATGTATGTTCATATATTCCATATGTTACCACAGACCTGAAGGTAATGTGATGGAACATGGGCTAAAAGCCAAATCTCACGATTTTACAAATTTATTATCAGGTAGAAAGGGAATGCTTGTTGATTTGCAGAATTTAGATAACATATACGAGTGTATATGATAGTCAGATTGATCTCTCAAACAAAGTAGAGATAAGTTTATCATGACTATGGTATTTCGGAGGAAATTAAAGGTGCAATGTATAAAACGATGAAAAGATCTATACGGAATCACTGTGCATCAATCAGGAATAAACATAGAAACAAAGTAATCTCAAAAGTTAGATCTTTAGTGAAATACCCTTTTCAGGGTTATGAGCAGAATCTTTCACGCAGGTCATTGGTAAAAACAGTTGTCAGAGTTAATAATAAACCTCTTTACTGGAAATTCAATTTTAAAAATAAAAAAGCGGTAATCTTGTTTGGATATAAACAGGAAATTTAGATTTTTTCAAATATAATCAATTATAGCCATTATCTGTGGTATACTTTTTTTAGTTGGTAATTACTATTCTCTGAAGGCTATGGAGGTAGGTAGTAGTTTATCGTAGCGATGCAGGTATTCCATTCTGTTTATCTTTTTGGAAAAAATGGATTTTAATTGTTCTTCTCTTCCCAATTTTAAACACAGTTTAGTTTCTTCAAATCTTCATCAACTGTTGAGGATGGCATAAGTCCGAATGTGTTCACAAGTATATTCAATACAGCTGGCGAGACAAACTTTGGAAGCGAAGGTCCAAGCATGATATTTTTAACGCCCAAATGGAGAAGTGCAAGCAACACAAGTACTGCTTTCTGCTCATACCATGCGATATTATATGAAATAGGAAGATCATTTACTTCGCATTTGAAAGCATCAGCAAGTGCAAGTGCAATTACCACAAGACTATATGAATCGTTACACTGTCCGGCGTCAAGAACACGTGGAATTCCATCAATATCACCAAGTGAAAGCCTATTATACCTATATTTTGCACAACCTGCTGTAAGAATTACAGTATCTTTTGGAAGTGCCTTTGCAAACTCTGTGTAATACTCACGTGATTTATCACGACCGTCACATCCAGCCATTACAACAAAGCGTCTGATCTTTCCTGATTTTATTAGTTCAATCACTTTTCCGGCAAGTGACAGAACAGCATCATGTGCACACCCGGTTATAAGATCTGTAGTATTTAACTCACTTGGCGGTTGACAATGTTTTGCCTTCTCAATAAGAACAGAAAAATCCTTTGGTTTTCCATCTTTTGTGTCGGCAATGTGTGTGCATCCGGTAAAACCTGTTGCACCGGTGGTAAATACACGATCTTTATATTCAGATGTAGGTGGAACTAAGCAATTTGTTGTAAATAATATTGGGCCATTGAATTTTGGCATTTCAGTTCTTTGATTAGCCCATGATGTTCCATAATTTCCTATAAGATGTGAATACTTCTTAAATGCTGGATATGCATGTGACGGAAGCATCTCGCCATGGGTGTATACATCTACACCTGAATTAGTTGTGGCATCAAGAAGTTCCTTTAAGTCTTTTAAGTCATGCCCGGTTACTAGAATTCCTGGATTCTTTCCAACTTTTGTATTTACATTTGTAATCTCCGGAATTCCATAAGTCTGATTGGCGGAATCTAAAAGTGCAAGTGCATTGACTCCAAACTTTCCGCATTCAAGGACAAGCCCTGTTCTTTCATCGTTTGTAATCTTTTTAAATCTTGATGCTAATGCTTTTGTGATAAACGAAAGTATTGTGTCGTCAGATTTTCCAAGTACCAATATGTGTGAATAGTAAGCTGCAAGTCCCTTTACTCCAAACAGTAGAAGTGAATAAAGTGCCCTGGCATCTTCGTCTTTAATAGCATCTAATGTGATAACCCCCGCTTCTTCAGCTTTTTCAATTTCATCAACTGACTTTGGTGTCCATAAACACTCAGATGGTTCATCAGAACTTTTTGGTAGAGAATCTCTATGGTTGATGATACAATTTAAATAACCTGAAAAGCGGTCGTTATCAAAGCTGACATTTGTTAATGTTGCGAATAAGGCTTCAACTGCACAATTTTCGATTGATTTTCCTGATTTTTCAAGTCTGTATGTAAGTCCTGAGAGTGCATAGAGAACAGCGTCCTGATATGCAGCAGTAGTTTTGTTCTTTCCACAAACTCCACCACGTGTACAGGCAGGTGATTGTGCTTCCTGACATTGATTGCAGTACATTTTTATCATCTCCAGTATCTTTTGGATACAAAGTATATTATTCATACAATGATTTATACCATGGAGTTTCTAAAAGTATACTATGGATGAAAACTGCACTATAAATTTAACTGTAAAATATATGACAAAGAAATGGATGTTATTAATAATTCTGGAAATATATAAGGGGGATAATCATACCCGAAGATTTTCGGAATTAAAAGATCAATTAGGGGATATTACATCGAAGGTTTTGTCAGAACGTTTAAGTGAACTAATAGCAGAGGGGATTGTCACTCATAGAGTAGATTCATCAGTTATTCCAATAAAATCAGAATATTCATTGACAGATAGCGGAATTGAATTAATGGAAGTTATCCGGGGTATAAAAAATTGGGCACTTAAATGGAAGATTGATAATATTCCATGTGGTAATCAGAAGTGTATGAACTGTAAATTGTAAAGAATAGTGAGTAATGTACCTTGATTAGAGAAAATTATGTGTGTGAGAATAGTGAGTTGGGTTGTTGTTAATTTGAAGTCCGGGAAATTTAGAATGATAGTAAAATGGTATTAAACTTTAATAAAATAATAAGTTTTCATTTGGGAATTATTGCAATTACGGATGATTTTGCTTAAGGAGAGACTGATGACCAGTTATACTGATAAACTTATCACAATCAGCACAGCCAACTTTCTGATCTTCACTCTTGAATCAGGGGAGGGTAGTATTGAGGTCAGATATGAAGATGAGACTGTCAGGATGAGTCAGAAGATAATGGCTCTGCTCTTTGATTTCTCCATACCAACCATCAATGAACATCTGACCAGTATTTATAAAAATTGAGAATTAATCGTAACCCAACTATTCGGAAATTCCGAATAGTTCAACGGGAAGGAAACCAGGTCAATTCTATACGTGCAACCCAGTTCAAACAATGGGCTGAATCCTCTGGAAGTTTGCTATTAAAGGGTATGTCTTTGATAAAAAAGCGGTTGGAGAATGTTACTTTTCTGAGCGAAGACTATTTGAGTGCCTCCTTGCTTAAATTAGTGAAATCCGGCAGAACGAAAGACGGTTTTACCAGAAGATAACCGACATTATGCGACAAGCATAGATTTTGATAGAACAATTTTAACCACACAGACCTTCTTTGCCATGGTACAGAATAAAATTCATTATACTATTCACGGTCATACTACTACAGAACTGATCATTGCACCGTACCAAAGATCATATAGGTCGTTTCATCTGGGACAATGCCCTTGATGGAAAGGTGGTCAAAACTAATGTTAGTGTAGCGATGAATTATCTGACATAAATAGACAATACAGGAGATTATTGATTCCGAAGAAGACTGCCTCTTTAGGAAGGAAGTCTTGATGGAAGAATATCTAAACGAATTCTATCATAGATTGAATATTATTAAAAAGGAATTGAGAGTTTTTTATGATACTTATATAACCATTTAAAGAATACTACTATGAAGGCACAAGTTAGTGGTGGTAGAAATGGCAGAAAATTGTTGGGAATTTCTAAAGTGTGGAAGAGAGCCGGGTGGTTTAAATGTCGGTGAGTTTGGAATCTGTCCGGCTTCGATTGATAGAGATGTTGACGGGATTAATAATGGAAAAAACGGCGGAAGAGCCTGCTGGGCAATTACTGGAACATTTTGTGGTGGAGCAGCGCAGGGATCATTTGCTTCAAAAGTTGGAAACTGCCTAAACTGTAAGTTCTATAAAAAGGTTCAATCGGAAGAACGACCAAATTTTAAAACTACAAGTAGCATTTTAAAGTCATTAAAAAGAATTTGACTAATTTTTTTATAACCATAAGTAAATTTACTTTGCACACTTAGATATATTTGTGAGTCAGATGTTCAAGCGTATACTTACTGAAACAGACATGCTCGATTATATAATCAATTTTATTCCAGTTCCTCTGGTCGTTACTGATGAAGAGTATATGATAGTTGAATCAAATAAGTCTGCTTCTTCATTACTTGCCCTAAATGAAGAAACCTCTCTGACTGGTACACCTCTTTCTGATTTCTTTCCTAATACTCAATCTGACGGAGTTAATTCTATTAAACGAATTAAAACCGCTGCTGAGCAGGCAGAGGAAGGGGAAGAGATAAGTCTTGAATTACTGACAAAAAAAATAACTGGAAAAGTTTTCACCTCAAAAATTACCTTTTCTGTAATACCAAAAGAGAATGGACATCTTCTTTTACTTTCAATTGTTGATCTTTCCCATGAATATGATCTTATAAATAAAGTTAAAGTGAAAGCTTCTGATTTAGTAAATATAATAAAGGATTCTCCAAATCCAATTTTTTTAACTGATGATAATTTTAATATAAAAATTGCAAATCGTGCAGCGATTGCACTTTCAGGCTATACACATGAAACCCTCACCAAAATGAATATGAACGATTTTGACTATATCAGTGAAGAAGGAGATAGATTAGACATAATTCTTTCAGGGTCAGAAAGGAGCAAAGCAAAAAGTATTATCAGATTCCCTTCCGGTGAAAAAATAGTTGAAAGGAATGCCATTGTTGTTAGTAAAGATGAAAAAAAGAGCGGTGAAATACTGATCTCTTTTAATGATTTAACAGAATCTGAGAGACTTAACCGGGAGATCAGTGATAAAGCTGCATGGTATGAATCTATTCTTGATGCTGTTCCATTCCCCATTTCTGTTACTGATTTGGAAAAGAGATGGACATTTGTAAATACTGCGACTGAAACAGAGGTTGGTAGTTCCAGACAAGAAATAATTGGGAAAAAATGTACATTCTGGGGAAACCCTTCATGTAATACAAACAATTGTCCGTTTGATCAACTAAAAAGTGGCAGAACAGTTATTGAGTTGATAATCGGCGATAAGATTTATGAGGCTCACAGCAATTATGTCCATGATTCATCCGGGAATGATACAGGAGTTACAATTCTTCTTGTTGATGTTACAAAACTTCGCAGGGTTTCCAGTTATATGGAACAGTCTGTTCGAAATATCACCGGAGATCTTAAAAAATTAGCTGATGGAACGTCTGATTTAAGTCTTATAACTATTCCAGCGGACAAATATACTAAAAATGAAGAGAAGTACTTTATTGAGATAAATAACGCAATTTCTGAAGCAAAGACCTCTCTATCAATGCTTGTTGAGGACTCGCTTGATATCGCGTCTGCTGCTGTTGAAGGATATCTGTATATTCGTTCTGATCCAGATAACCATAAAGGTCAGTATGCAAAGGTAATCGAGGGAATAAATGAGACTGTTGACTCTATAGAGGCTGTTGCATAACCCCCATGATCAACCCGGAAGGTAAATCATAAGTAC
>CAYSSW010000076.1:0-6212 GCA_964434005.1 uncultured Methanospirillum sp. | reverse complement strand
ATATAGTTTAGCTTTACATGTAATTAATTTTTTAAAAAAAGATCTGCGGATGATGAGATATAATTCAACATAAATATTTTTTGATTTAACAAATTGTAATATCTTCATAAAATTTTTATTAATAAATCTTTCCCCGATTCCTGTTAGCCCGATCCATTTAAGTCTTGGAAACTGATCAATAATTGATACAAATTCTTCATATGACATATCCTTTGCTGGCTCACTCCAGTAAGTATGTTCACACATGATACATCTAAGCCCACATCGGGTTGTAACCTCAATCTCAATTTTTGAAGGATAAGGATGGAAAAGATTTACAAGATTTATAAAAACGGGATAATTTCGAATTAAATTCCAAAAAACGAAATTTATGTGATTATAGGCATATCTAACCCTTTCTGTTTGATTAGTTTTATCATAGAATTAAATAGATTATTAGACTTCATAATTCATATATCAATTGATACACCATATTTCTCTTTTCTTGGTTCAGTATTATAAGCACGGCATCCTTGACAGAGAATCGGAACCTTACCCTGAGGATTTGGTATCATCTTTCTAAAATTTTTGTATCGTTCAGAATACCAAATATCCTTAAATGAAGTTTCATTAACATTTCCGAAAGCATATTTTCGTAAATGGTCACGATCATTACTTTGCAATACCTGACAACAAGGTAAAACATATCCCCCCATCATGATATATGGTTCCACAAATGCAGAACAGGCACAAAGATCTGGAATCTCTCTACCAGGATGTGAATATTGAACTCTGATATGATGTCTTTCAGATCTTTGCTTAACTTCATCAATGATTTCTTCAGGAATTTTTTCTAAGAAATATTTTGCTGTTTGTGGATAATATAGAAGACCAACAAATTCTATATAGAAATCATCACCTATTTCATCATTTGCCCCAAGTGAATGTATTAAATCGATATAATCGGGCATCTCTAAATAATTAAGAGTATTTACAACATATCTGAAGCATAATTGTGGGATAGGTGATCCTTTTTTCTTTTTTAACTCAATAAGATCACGAATGTTTTTTATAGTTCTGTCAAATTTGCATCCAGATTTTATAAATTCATATGTTTCTTTAGTTGCTGCATCAAACGAAATATAAATACCATCAACACCACATTCAATTAATTTTTCAGCAATATCATTATTGATAAGATCAAAACTGTCAACAAGATATACTGCAACAGATTTAGATTTAAGATATTCAATTATCCTGATATAATCCGGATTGAGAAAGGAATCACCTTCACCAGTAAGATTAACCCATTTTAATTTAGGTAACTGTGAGGTTATATGAATCATGTTTTCATATGTCAAATCCCATTTAGGTTCATTCCAGTAGGTGTGTTCACAAAAAATACATTTCTTATTACATCTTGAAGTAATTTCAAATTCAACATTTCGAGGATATATAGCGATCAAATGAGATAATCGAAATGGTTTTAACAATTTTTCTATACTTTTAGTGATTACACCAAGACTTCCCTCTCCTTCTTTAACAAACAATTTTACATATAATAATGCAAAAAGATTAGTGAATTTCAAGTTTTTTAGATAAAACTTTATCGTGTTCGAATATAATAATATCGACCTGAGTTGAGATATAAAAGTTGAGACATAAGACATGGATAATAATTACTATTTGAATCCAATTGTTATAACTATTTCCAATGATAATTCAACCTGAAATGATTTTTTTAATTCTTCGGATATCATTGATTGACACTAATTTACAGCCAATTACAAGTAAGACAAATATACATAATGCAGAGATCTGGCATAGAATTGGGTGAATATTAGTAAAATGCATCAATGAATAAACTTCAAAATAACTAAAAACTGCAAAAAGTACAAATATTAATGACTTTTTACATGGAAAGGGGAGTTCTTTTCTTAATGGATAGTAGTGATAAAAAATGGAAATAATCGCTCCTGTAACCATACCAACAGTAGCTCCAGCAATTCCCCATAAAGTGACTCCTATTGCAATCATAGGTATAAGGGTTAAAAGATTCAGACTGATCACTTTAACGTAAACATAATCCCGATTAACTGCCCAGAAAGACCAGCCATATACTGAACACAAGGTGACGGGCAATAAATACCAAACAAGAATTTTCCATATTCCGGCACTAATACTATACTGTGAATGATATATTACATCGATTATCAGATCAGCATTCCATGAAAGAACCATACATACCGGAATCTCAAGAAAAAAGATCCATGATATAATTATACTTGAAAGGGACGAAAAGATGGTGGGTTTATTTCCCAAAGATCTACAAAGTGCTGGAAAAATACTTATGAAAATTAGTCCCATGATTGTGATAAAACTATTTGTAATTCGTGAAGATGCAGTATAATAGCCAATTTCCAGAGAACTAACCAAAAATCCCAAAATAAAGGTATCTATATTTGCAATAATTACTGAGAGGATACCACTAATTCCAATAGATAATGAAGAAGAGATGCATTTGGGCCATCTTTCAGGTTTTATCTCCACAGGTTTTGATAAAATTTCATGATGTATGGGAATATACCCAATAGTTACTGCGATAAATAATGAAAACCCTTGAATTAATGGTACAAGAATTAGGTCATCAGATGTGTGAACAAATACCAAAGAGAGGAAAAATGCAGAACAGGCAATAATAACTTTAACTAAACTATTTATTGCCATTTTTTCCAGCCCGTTATAAATCCAATCAGGGATAAGAATTGTTGGAATAACTGTTAAAAGAAAGAGAAACTGAATAATAACATCAGATAATTGGTTATTCATCACAAAAAGAACTGGTATTGTTATTAATATCAAAACAACTGACAAGGTTAACCTAATGGAGATTATATTCCAGAAGAGTATTGATTTAAACCCCCTATCGTGAGCAATTTTTCTTGTTCCTGCAAGTGGCAGACCAAGACTTGAAAAAACAGTAACATATGACATTATTACTAATGCATAATTCATCAGGCCAAATGATTCAGGCCCCAATACACGAGCCAAATATATCAATTGAAAAAAGCCGAAAATAAAGGCTATTACTTGCCCTATGAGAAGAGCACTAACATTTTGAAAAAAACGTGTTAAAAAGTTCATTTTTTCAACAGGCTCTATTTTGCCTGAAGAGACAACCTTTACAGTATCCAAATCTACCACAGGATTCAGAATCTCTTATCCTATTTAACTCATCATCAGGTAAAAGCTCAGTTGTAGTAGTCGAATATACAGTTTTGCGAAGTATTCTATATTCTTCTTTATTCCAGAAATCATCAGGATTTTGTTTAATTAGATTACCCATGAGATAATTTTTCTGATTAACATTAACAACTTTTCCAGAATAATTTTCAATCCAGCAATTATCTAAACTATTATAGATATAACAACAAGGATAAACATCTCCATTGATAGCAATCCTTAACGAATTCCATGGACTAAAACATAAACGAGGTTTTTTTTCTGAAAGAGTAGAAAAAACTTTAATCTCGTGTTTTTTAGCATAAATATTAATATTGTCTATCTGTTTCTTCACATGTTCAATATCATGGGTTTTCGTCTCATCTTCAGAAGAGAAATGAATGGGAAGAAGAAAATTTACCTCATTAAACTGAAATTTTTCACAACAATCAATAATTTTTGACAATTCATTGAGATTTTCCTGGAAGACAAGTGTCTGGATACGGATATATGTATCTGGCATCAATCTTTTTATATGTACAAAATTACCAATAACATTTTCAATAGGTATCCCACGAATTTTTTGGAATGATTCGTTTTCAATACTATCTAATGAGATGGTTAGATGTGTAATTCTTTGTAACCGGTTTTTTAGGATAAAGGATTCGGATAGAAGAGTTCCATTTGTAGTTACAACAATATTGCATCTTCTTGTATGAAGATAACTGATTATTTCATCTAATTCTTTATGAAGCAGAGTTTCTCCCTTTCCTAAAAGTGAAACGGTCTTTAAATTCTTAAATTTATCACAGATTAATTTAAAGTTTGCAAAGTTCATCTCCTCAGGTTTATCAATGGGCATATACGCCCTTGGACACATAACACATTTTAAATTACAACGTGTAGTAATCTCAACTATCAATTCACGTGGAGACATCCCCTTGTCTGAATGCATCAGTATTTTTTTTGCTGTTGGTCGAATGGTATTAATTATTGTCATATCTATCACAGGATTAATTATTTTACCTTGATTGAAATAGTACAACTTTCTTGTCCTTAATATGCAAAGAAATTATCTAAATTCATCATCATTTTATTCCTAATAATCAGATTGTTTACAATAATGATTACTTAAAACGATAGAGGATTGGCAACCGTTCCAAATGTACTATCCATCCCAAAGAATATACATGTCGAAAGTTGAGATAATATGGAGCAATGAGATTTGAATGAATATTGATAATCATGAAAAAAATATATTGATCGGTGCAATTATTATAAGTACAATTCCAATCATCACCGCATTTATCTATTTGATTCTGTTTTCATTAAATTTTCCAGCTTTGGATGATTGGTTAGTAGGTATTCCTCTTTCTATTAAATTTCATTCAGGACATGGTGATATATTATCCTTATTTACACCTCATAGTGATATTATTCCATTGATTCCAAATTTAATAATTATCCCCACATTATTGTCCACTTCGTTTAATATATCAATACTACATGTTTTTCTTCTTTTGATTCACATACTTGGATATCTGACCCTTTCAATAATTATTTGGAGAAAGATTGAAGATCCAATTGCAAAGTCAATAGCATTGATATTAACATCTTTTTACTTTTTTAATCTCTATCTTGTTGGCTATATGCTCTCTTGGGGAGTTACAGGCATTTATTATCCATGTTTTGTATTTTTCCTCCTACTGACTTTTTTGTGTCTTGATTTAAGTAAAGGTATTGATTTATTTTTTGTTCTTTCAATAATATCAGGAATTTTTTGTTTTTTTTCACATACACCTGGATTATTTATCTGGTGTGGAGTTATCGTAATGCTTCTCTTTAAAAACAGAAATGATTTGAAAAGGATTATTTTCTGGTCAGTACCTTTCATTCTTGTAGTACTTGGTAGATACTACATTAATCTAAATTTATTCATTTCACAGGCTCAAAGGTTTTCTTCATATAATGGATTTATATCAGATGCTATTAATTATCCAATCTATAAACTGATCTCATTTATCTGTGCTATTGGCTCAAATGTTACACATGATTTTTATTGTGCTTTCTTTCTTGGAATTTTGATGATTTTTATTGGATTAGTTTTTATTTATATCAATCAAGAAAAAATGTTTTTCCAAGAGATTGCACTATGGGGAGGACTAATAACTACAATAATAATCACAACTCTCTTTCTTATTATGGGAAGAACTGGTTCTGATTTTTCTTTGTTTATTCCAGCTGGAAGACACTTTACTTCCACTTTTCTTTTACTAATTGCCATGTTTGGTTTGATTCTTCAGGTAACTGTAAAGATGAAAAAGAACAGGGATATAAATATGATTCTGCTTGGAATTACTATCTGTTTACTTCTTTGTGGATCTATGTTTCATTTTATTCCAGGAGTTGCTCATGGTATAGAATGGTTTCACTACTCGAATAATACCGGCGATATTTACAATACATTCGATATTCCAAGTGAAGACTATGAAGATAGTCTGAATTATCTAAAAGAAAATAATTTATCAATATTTGATCCTAAACAAGATCGTCAGTTTAATGGTAAATTATTGGATAATATCAGAGAAGCAATAGATTCAATATATAAAACTCCCAATCCAAAAGGAATTATATCGTTTCATATCTATCCCATTTAAAAAATTGGGAATTATTATGAATCAACAAGTATTAATTTGTTTTTTTATACATAAATCAGAATCAATCATTTTTCTATAATATATCTTGTAAAGAATTGTTTTCCGAAAAATCTCCAGATCACAGGAAAACGCAGATATATCTTTAAAAAAATTAACGACTTAGGTAATCTTGAACTCATAGTATAAGGTAAAAAACGAGGGATATTTGTCTTCATCACAAAACCCATAGCCTCAAGGATCTCTTTCATACTGCGATCATCTAAAGGGGTTAAATGATCAAAAAACATAAAGTAGTCTTTATAACCTCAACTCCCGAACCTTTAGGCGCATATATTAAAAGCTTTTAAAATATCT
>CAYSSW010000075.1:3661-6513 GCA_964434005.1 uncultured Methanospirillum sp. | reverse complement strand
GTAGCAGTCAGCGGCTTTGCAGTTGCTGACCGTCTGCCAAACCAGACACCTGAAAACCAGATTTTCAGTGTAGACACAGTAGTAGATGTTACCGGTTTTGTAGAAGACAAGACCACAGTTGACTGGATCATTGCATCCCCAGGCGCAATTCCAACCGGAATCCTTGGTGCCCAGCAGGCAGTCGCAGTTGTCAGTTACACTGACAGCATTATGACCAATGGTGGAAAGCTTTCACTCAACAAGAACTTCGACTTCAACTCAAAGAACCAGAACGCTGGTCTCTACAACATTGAAGCAGACAAGGTTATGACCTACGCAAGCACTGATGGTGCATTCCTTGTTGGTGAAGAGATTGCAATGCTCGATGTTGCAGGTAACTGGGCAGCATCTAACGATCAGATCCGCTGTGTATTCTCAGGCGCAGACAAGACTGGCCTTCCAGCATTCTGTAACATTGTCAAGGCACAGAACACCCTTACCAACATGAACAGTGGTCAGGTTTCAACCCAGACTCAGATCCGTGCAGTTGCAAAGACAGCTGATGTCTCAGCAGCACTCAACCAGCAGATCGCAGTTACACCTGATGCAAACTCAGGCAGTGGCTTTGCTGACGGAACAGTTGCAACCAGCTACGCAGGTCACATCCTCGAAGCACGCAACATTCCAGACAACAGTGGAAAGGACCTTCCAAAGAAGGCAAACAGCTACAACGATACCGCTTCTGACTACACCTGGTCTGATTCAACCGCAGTAACCGGCGGAATCAAGAACTTCCAGAAAGTCTTCAACTACGAATCAGGATTCAACCTGTAATCGTAGATAGTATAGATCCATAAAGGATCATTCTTTTTTTTGGTTTGTAGCGATTATTTTTAAATTTTAGTGATTATCAAGACCAATTTTATAAGTCTGCTTTCGTTTTATTAATTCAAGAATAATAGTTGCTTTGTGGGAAAAGTATTAGCATTCACCTGAAAGCAGTTTGAATAACAAAGTAGTATTAATATCATCGTTTACTGCTAATGGTATGGTTGTTAAAAGAATTTGAATCAGGATAATCATTTTATCGTATAAGTTTGCATATCCCACTAATCTACCTACTGTTGATTTGATAACTTTCGATAATTTAAATATTTTGATTACCATTAAAAAAAGAATGAACGAATTGCCTTTGACCTGAGTAAGTATAGATCAAATATTGAACAAAAAATTGTTGTTATTAAATTATTTGTAGATATTCATATAAAACTCATATTTACCTACAAATCTTAGATGATAATGTCTCAACCTTGTCTGATGAATTGTATTAGATAAAATCTAATTTTATTATGTTGTCTAATAGAATGAACTGTTACAACTTCCAATGTATAATGGGTACTGAAATAATCATCCATTTATTTTTTATCTATAAGAATATCTATTCCTCCAAATATGAAGTTTTTATGAACAAAAACCGTAATTACGACAATTAAACTGATTTTTATAAGATCTCAACAATAGGAAAGTTTTTAGCATTTTATAAATGATTAGTACTGACTGCATATATGAACAATAATCTGGTGGAAATATGACAAAAATAACATTATTAGTATTATCTGCTTTAATTATGCTTATCGCTGCTGAAGGATCTGTATTTGCAGATCGTTTGCCAAATGCAACTCCTGAAAATCAGGTTTTCAGCATAAAAACTATTATTGATGTTGTAGGTTTTGTAGATGACAGATCAAGTATGAGTTGGATTATAACATCACCTGGATCTACTCCAACCGGAATTTTAGGACAAAGTCAGTCAACTGCTGTAGTTAGTTATAATGATAGATTAATGACAAATGGTGGACATCTTTCACTTAACAAGAACTTTGGTTTTGATTCTGGAAATCAGAACAATGGGCAATTTAATCTTGAGTCTGATAAAGTCCTGACATACGAAGGCATAGGTGGTTCATTCCTTGTCGGCGAAGAAGTGGCAACACTTGACGTCGCAGGTAACTGGAGTAATGATGATTCACACATTAGATGTGTCTTTTCTGGATCATCTCAGGATGGTATTCCAGCTTTCTGTAACATTGTCAAAGCAAAGAATACCATAACCAACTTCAACAGTGGCCAAATTTCAACCCAGACACAGATTAGAAGTGTTGGAGCATCCTCAGATGTATCAGCTGCGCTTAATCAACAGATAGCAGTTACACCTGATGCAAACTCAGGAAGTGGCTTTGCTGATGGAACTATTGCAACAAGTTATGCCGGACATATATTGGAAGCTCGTAATGTCCCAACCGGAACACTTCCAAGTAACTATAATCAATATAACAAGACAGCTTCTGACTACACCTGGTCTGATTCAACCTCCGTAACTGGGGGAATCAAAAATTTCCAGAAAGTCTTCAGTTATGAATCAGGAATTACTGTCTGATCATTCTCTTTTTTTATGATTTGTGCGATGAAAACTATATTGAACTTTAATCGTTTGCTATTTTGTTTGTAATTTACAATCGGCGCTTTTAAGTATAAGATAAAATTAGTATCAGTTTAATCTATCATTGGTAACCACTTTTGGGAATAAATTAATAGTCATAGATGAAAATAATCATTAGAGGTTTGTGTAGATATGGCAAACAAAAAAATCATTGGAATGGGCATTGTCATTCTTCTTTTGATATCCATTACTGGTATGGCTTTTGCAGACACTAATTATAAGGGGAAATATGCAGCCAATATTAGTGATGTCAAGAACGCAAAGTACGCAGCCAACTTCAGCGATGTCAAGAACGCAAAGTACGCAGCTAACTTCAGCGATGTCAAGAACGCAAAGTACGCAGCCAACTTCAGCGATGTCAAGAACGCAAAGT
>CAYSSW010000075.1:0-3561 GCA_964434005.1 uncultured Methanospirillum sp. | reverse complement strand
AGAACGCAAAGTACGCAGCCAACTTCAGCGATGTTAAGAACGCAAAGTACGCAGCCAACTTCAGCGATGTCAAGAACGCAAAGTACGCAGCCAACTTCAGCGATGTTAAGAACGCAAAGTACGCAGCTAACTTTAGCGATGTTAAGAACGCAAAATATTCTTCAAACTTATCTGATTTACTTCAGAAATCATAACTATTTTTTATAGAATTTCGGATTTTTGATAAGTTTAGATTTGTCCTTGACCTTCTATTAGATTTGTATTGTAATCCTATGATAGTTTTTTAATGAAACATGATAGGGTAATTTAAATAGTAGTTGAGACCATAATTCATCTAATTACTTTTTTTTATGAAAAATTTTCGAAATTGAATCCTTCGGTATAAATTGATATATTCTCCATTTCTGTTGTTATGAGATAGTAGTTATTTAATATTATATTTAACCTACAGATATCTATCAACTAAATACTATGACAATGTAAAGAGGCTGAAATGAAAGATATTCCATATGGAGTTAGTGATTATTAAACAATAATCATTGATAAGATGGTCTATGTTGATAAAACCGGATATAGAAATTTAGAAAAATCCAGAAGATATAACTTCTTCCTTCTTCCTCGCCGTTTTGGCAACTCTCTTTGTATCTACTCTTTCATATTACTATGACATATCCGAACAAGAAAACTTTAAGGTTCTCGTCGGAGAACAGGATATTGGGAAGAATCCTACCCCCATTGTAAGTTCTTATTATATATTGAAATTTAATAATTCATATTGTCAGAGAGCGAAAAAACATAAAAACAACTGACATTATTACAAAAAAAAGATTAGATATATGGGTTGCGAAGTCCCTTTCCGACTCCAAAGCTTGCCCGTTTCTCTATTTCCTTCTGGTTCTTGGTAATCTTTTCTGTTGCAAGTTTTGTAACAAGGTCAAGACCTGGCTTTACATCAGCAATTGGCTTGGTCTCAAAGACACCGGCTGCAATTGCTCTGCTCCAGATATCATCACCATTTGCACTGCGGATAAAGACTGTGCTCCATCCATCAGGTGAACCAACAGATCCTGTTGAAATATCACCCATGTTAGATACGTAATCAAGACAGACATGACAGCCTGGCTGCTCGTACTTGTGGGTAACCTTTAATGGAATCTGTGACACTGCACCACGGCCGGTGTATGCCCAGAATTTACCCTTTGTAATATCGGTCTTTGCAAGAGTGTTAAGGCTCACATTGCAGTGATCTTCAACAATCTGTTTCATTGACTGGTAGGAGAAGTTCTCCATACAGAAAATACCGATTGAAAGAGCAATCTTATCTGTAACATCACGAAGACCGATTGGGTAAAGCTGTGCCTTACGGACTGCCTGCATCTGACATGGAGTTCCAACAATACCAACCTTGTCAAGACCATACTTACGGACTGACTCCTTCAGAACTGAAAGATTTGGACTGATGTTGTATTTAGTTCCACGAGCTGCAAGAATCTCTTCAGGTGTGGTTGCAACAATTGGTTGTGGCTGCCATGGGTTCTCACCAGGTCCTGCAACAATTGCTCCATCAATGATACCTTCCTCAAGAGCGTAGATAAACATTGAAGTAACAATTCCGCCATCCTGGCTGCCCTTTAAAACTTCAGAACAAGTACTACGTGCTGAAACGCAGGATTTGTACTTTCCAAGATAATCCATGTTAGTTGCCTCCTGGGTTCATTGCACCATTAATGGCAGCAGTAATACCCTCGTACTGACCGACAACATCAAAGCTGAAGAATGATCTTGGACAGGCTGCATAACATGCACCGCACTTGATACACATATCACGCTCAATGTTTGGTTTTCCGAATTCCATTGTAATTGCACGTACTGGACAGGAAGCAGCACAGGTTCCACAACCCATGCAGAGACCCTGGTTAATGATCTTTACCATTAAGTCACAGCCACATGCTTCACTTGAAACAGCCTCGCTACCTTCAGCGGCAAGTGTCATCAAAGGTGTGAGATATGCAGTTGCAAGTTTCTTCTGTTCATCATTGCCCTTAAGAAGCAGATATGCCATTACACAGACGTTTCTGATCATCTGTGGTGTTGGTGCACAACCTGGAATATAGACATCAACCTTGATAAGGTCACCAACTGGAACAAAACTCTCATGCTGAGGCTGATTCCACTGGCCACCACGGGAGAACCGTGTGATGTTACCATATGCTGCGCATCCACCCAGAGCGACAACAACTGCTGCCTTCTCACGGGTTTCCTTAATCTCTTCAACAGACAGTGCATCCTGCAGACATACTGATCCTTCTACCAGTGCAACATCCATCTTTGGAATGTGACGTGCATCGGCAAGTGTCAAACAGTAGACAAGATCAGCGTAATTGTCGAGGATGGTAAATAACCCCTCGTAATTATCAGCGAGGGAGACAAGACATCCTGTACACCCGCTCATGTGTACATGTCCAACAGTTATTTTGTTAGCCACAGGCCTTTCCTCCTTCTTTATTTCATCTTTTGCAATCTTTCCGGGTTTTGGAGTTTCCTTTGCAGGTGCTTTTACAACCTTCTCAGGTTTTTCCTTCTTCCCGAAGATCCGTGCTAATAGTCCCATTTTTAACCCCGATTATCTCCAGTGCCAAGCGAACTGTTCTGGGAATAGCCTCTGTAACCTCTTTTGAAAGACCAATCTCAAAATCAGGTTCGGTAACCCTTTTGGGTTGACATCCGATTATATCAATTTTGACACGGTTCTTCAACTGTTGAAGAGGTTCAGTTAAATCCCACGAATGTGCATCGCGATATTTTCCGGGAGGCAGATCATCTGGTGTAAGCAGTGTGATATCACCTGGATTTCCTCCAAAGTCAGCGATATCTATTATTATTAAATGCTTCACCGGAATTTCAGTCTGAGGGATCAAAGTGAAAAGAAAATGAGGGCCTCCAAGACCCGCATCAATTACCTTCACATTTTCCGGGAGAGAAATCTTTTGAAGTTCCTCTACAACGGCCGGTCCAAATCCGTCATCAGCAAAGAGTGGATTTCCACACCCACAGATCAAAATCTCCTCGAACAGCATGCGTATAGGCTCACTGGATGTATTTCTGGGCAATGATCTTCCTGTTCTCATCTACTGCAAGCATATGGGTTGCGCATGAAACGCATGGATCATATGCACGCACAATGACTTCAGCCAGCTGCCATGGTGCTCCGGCAAGAGCCCTGCTGCAGGTTGGGAAGTTCCATGTTGTTGGAACAAGGAGTGTGTACTCCAGAACTTTTCCATCCTTGACACGAGCAAGGTGAACATCACAGCCACGTGGTGCTTCGTTGGCATTCCATCCAAGGCTGCCGTCACCCTGTGGGATCTCCTCTGCAACAGTTGGACCGTTACAGTTGAGTGCGTCAAGGGCTTCCATCATGGTGTAAAGACAGTCTGGGTATTCCATTTCACGGGCAATGTTTGCGCCCATGGCACCCTTTCTGTCATAGTTCTTGAAGATAGACATACGGGCACGTGGACCGACTTCAACCGGCTGACCATCATAGAGCGGAACGGAGGT
>CAYSSW010000074.1:0-7065 GCA_964434005.1 uncultured Methanospirillum sp. | reverse complement strand
GATAGTGGATAAGCTAAATGTAAGTTTAAATTCAAACTGGCAAAGTGAGGTTAGAATTATTGTTTAATAACTTTATATCTCATAGATATGGATTTATTTATGGTCCTAAAAATTTAATTTTTGATATGGGGCTTTCAGTATATAACGCGATAGCATTTACTTTTTCAACTATATCAAGAGGTAGAGTTGAACAGGGATGGCATCTTCTTCTTTTGCCCGCAATCATGGTTTCTTTTGCTATGATTACGACAGGTATCATTAAGCGTAATGATCTGAATAATAAAATAATTATCGGCGGAATCATTTTTCTTATAGCATTGATTATTTCATTATTTCTAACAAAAATCCAGGGAGTTCTTGCATTTATTATTTTACTGATTTTGTTATTTTCTCTTTTATTTATAGGCATTAAATACGTTCAAAACAAAAACAATCTATATTTTTCATTAAATGAAAAAATTATGATAATACTCTTGTTGTCAATTCTCTTAATAATGCTGGCATTAACGGTTTTTTTGTGGGATGGTTTTTTGAATTTTAAAAGTTATTTCCCATTTATAAAAGGACTCCATTTTTATAGAATTTTTTTTAACTCCATTTTTGTGGTATACACTTGTTGCAATGTGTTTAATTCACATAAAAAAAAGATATACTAACTCACAATTATTTGTATATGGCATTCTAATTATACAGATATTGTTCCTTTTTACCTTTAGCTGGCCTAACTTTCAGTCAGGTGGAATCGGAAATCTTCTTGACAATCAGTATTCATTTGAAGAATTTTATTCGGAGGATCTTTTTACCACAATTCGGGATGATATCGGGTTAGATCAAAGTTCATACCGTGTTGCCTCTTTAGGTTTTCATCCTGCCATATCACAATATAATGGGTTTTATACCATTGATGGATATTTCCATAATTATCCTTTAGAATATAAAAACAAATTTAGAGAGATAATTGCTCCAGAACTTCAAAAAAGTGCTATGTGGCAGACATTTTTTGATAATTGGGGAAATAAGGCATATATATTTTCACATGAAATTGTTACGGATGATTACGACAAACTTGACAAAAATCTTGTACTTTCAGACTTTGAGATGAATACAACTGCATTCATAAACCTTGGAGGTCGCTACCTATTTTCAGCAGGAGAGATAAACCCAATACCGGATAATTTTATATACTTAAATACATATTCATCAGAAAAATCACCTTGGACTGTGTGGTTATATGAAATTGTCTCATCAGATTAATGAAAAGCAAATAATAATTAATTATTAGGATAAATGGTGTATTATGGCTAATGTTCTTATCACAGGGTCTGGGGGTTTAATCGGTTCAGAAGCAGCCAAATTTTTTATAGAAAAAGGGTTTGATGTATTTGGAATTGATAATGATATGCGAAAATACTTTTTTGGGGATGAAGCAAGTACTCAATGGAATGTAGATACATTAACAAAAAAGAATTCAAAATATCATCATTTTCCAATTGATATCCGAGACAACGAAAAAGTCAAGGATATTTTCTCTAAAATTGAATTTGATTTAATAATTCATTGTGCATCCCAACCTTCACATGATTGGGCAGCTCGTGAACCATTAACAGATTTTTCTATAAATGCAGTCGGAACGTTAATCCTTCTTGAAGCATTCAGGAAATATTCTCCAAAAGGAGTATTTATCTTCACTTCCACAAACAAAGTCTATGGTGATCTGCCAAATACACTTCCATTAGTAGAACTGGAAACAAGATATGAGATAGACCCTTCTCACAGATATGTTAATGGAATTGATGAATCAATGTCAATTGATAATTCAACTCATAGTCTTTTTGGATGCTCAAAAGCCTCAGCAGATCTTCTGGTCCAGGAATATGGCAGATATTTCGGGCTAAACACTACAATATTTAGAGGAGGCTGTCTTACAGGACCTGCACATAGTCCGACAGCATTACATGGATTTCTTGCATATCTGATCAAATGTATTGCACAAGGAACCAAATATACTATTTATGGATACAAAGGAAAACAGGTTCGTGATAATATCCACAGTCATGATCTTGTAAATGCCTTCTATCATGTGTACCAAAAGCCAAGGATTGGTGAAGTCTACAATATTGGAGGTTCAAGACATTCTAATATCTCAATGATTGAAGCAATATCATTAATTGAGAAAATTTTAAACAAAAAATCAATTATTGAATACTCTGAAAACAATCGTATAGGTGATCATATTTGGTACATCTCTGATGTAACTAAATTCAAGAATCATTATCCTGATTGGGACTATCAATATGATATTAAATTAATTATTGAAGATATTTGCAGGTTATATCAGTAATGTATAAGAAGATAGTAATCACCGGCGGTTCTGGATTTGTAGGCTCAAATTTAGCTGTTTATCTGAAACAAAAACTTGACAATGTAGAAATTATCTGTATGGATAATCTGAAACGAAGAGGTTCAGAGTTAAATCTTTCAAGACTTAAAGAAAACGGGATTAATTTTATCCATGGGGATATCAGGAATTATGAAGATCTTGAAGAATTGCCAAACTTTGATCTCATGATTGAATGTTCAGCTGAACCATCGGTGATGGCCGGAATAAATTCTTCACCTCGATATCTCATAAATACTAATCTTTTAGGTACTATCAATTGCTTGGAGGTAGTAAGAAAGAATAGTGCAGATATTATCTTTCTTTCAACAAGTAGAGTTTATCCAATAGAATCCATCAATAACCTTAAGTTTGTTGAAGATGAAACTCGATTCACTCTTGATTTTGATCAAGAGTTAATAGGAGTATCCGAAAAAGGAATAAATGAATCATTTCCACTTACTGGTGTAAGATCTCTATATGGAACGACAAAACTCTGTTCAGAATTATTGATTTTAGAATATGCGGCGTCATATGGAATTAAATCAATAATAAATCGTTGCGGATTAATTACAGGACCATGGCAGATGGGAAAAGTGGACCAAGGTGTTATTTCATTGTGGGTTTTGGCACATATTTTTAATAAAAAATTAAAGTACATAGGATATGGAGGAACAGGTAAACAAGTCCGTGATGTTCTTCATATATCTGATCTTTGCAGGCTTGTTCTAATTGAGGTAAATAATATTGATAGATATAGTGGTGATGTGTTTAATGCCGGAGGAGGACTTAAAAATAGTATATCTCTTTTAGAATTAACTGCTCTTTGTCAAGAAATTACCGGTAATATAGTTCCCATCGAATCGATCCATGAAACAAGACCAAATGATCTTATATGGTACGTGACTGATAATTCAAGAATTTCTGAAGTCTCCGGATGGAAACCTAAAAAGACACTGAGAGATACTATCTCTGATCTCACAGCCTGGATTTTGATCCATAGAAAGGAACTTTCTGAAGTATTATGATTGAAAATCAACTGTTTCTATCATGTGTTGTACCAGCACACAATGAAAAAGACAATATTTTGAATGTAATTGATTCACTTACAGTGGCCTTTAATGATTCTGATGAAATTTTTAGATATGAAATAATCATTGTTGATGATAATAGCACTGATGGAACAGGAGATTTGATTGATTCATTAGCAGAAACCAATTTGCACATTTTACCGGTTCACAGAGTTGATACTCCTGGTTTTGGAAATGCAATAAAAGCGGGGATAAAATCGGCAAAAGGGGATATTATTGTCCCGGTGATGGGTGATCTGTCAGATAATCCAAAAGATATTCTCCTGATGGTTCGAAAGATATCTGAAGGCTATGACATTGTCTATGGTTCTCGTTTCATTCCAGGAGGTAGTTTAATTGATTATCCTGCAACAAAATGGATTGCAAACAGATTATTTAACAATGTGGTAAGGATTTTATTTGGGCTTTCCAATAAAGATATTACAAATGCTTTTAAAGCTTATAGAAAAGAAGTCTTTGATGAAATACCTGTTGATTCTTTAGTTTCTACTGGTTTTGACCTTACAATAGAAATTGTATTAAAAGCTCATAATGCCGGGTTTAAAAGTGTAGAGATTCCAACCTGTTGGCACAATAGAACTGCTGGGAAAGCAAATCTTAAACTTTCAGAAAATGCTTTTCTTTATGGTTATCGTTTACTAGATCTATTTATTACAGGAACGATTGTAGCATTGTCAGATCTTTTTAATTATACATTCAAAAGTTCTAAAACTAAGATAATTACTTCATTTATTCTTGGAATTATTCTATTGTCAACGTTGTTATTAATATCAGGCGACAAGGAAATTATCAGTCAACTATCAGATGTAAGTCTTATATTTGTAATTCTCGCAGCATGTAGTGTTATTTGTTCATTTCTATTCAGATTGTGGCGTTGGCGGGTGATTTATCGAACCAGCGAATATGTTGTTTCCAGAACTTCACTGTTTACAAGTATGATGGCTGGATGGCTGCTTAATTATCTGTTACCGGGAAGGATTGGTGATATTTCAAGAGCTTTTATATTGAAAGGTACAGACAATATTCCAATCGGTCTTTCACTTGCAACAGTGATTATTGAGAGAATATTTGATCTTTTGGCAATTTGCATAATCCTTGCGGTTGCAGGTTTAATTGTTGGCCAGGATATCCTTTATATTGAGATCTTCGCAATAATTGTAATTGTTTTCCTTTTATTTGTCTTTGTTTTATTGTTGACATGTGATAAACAAATTGGCTATTTTGATCGATATATACCTGGTTTGAATCAGTCAATAAAAGAGATTCGAAAAGCAGTTTTTTTAATTGTAGGAAACTATTCTGTAATATCCCTATGTATTATCCTTTCATTTTTTGTTTGGTTTTCTGAAATTTTCACCCTTGTATTTTCAATACAGGCACTTGGATTTTCTCTTCCATTTTTAGAGAGTTGTATCGCTGGGATATGTGGATATATTGTTTCTTCTCTGCCGTTAACTCCTGCAGGGTTGGGAGTTTATGAAATAGCCATCAGCGGAGGGTTAAATTTATTTAGTATTCCATTAAATAACGGTATTGTAATTTCATTATTAGATCATTTAATCAGAACAATTATTGTCATGATTCTTGGTTTGATATCTTTAGTTAAAATTGCACATTCACTAAGGCATTATATACGAAAATTAAAACTGTCTGGAGAGGATTTTAATTAAGTCAAAGGCATTATCTGTAGCATTTGTGATCCCAAGTCAAGTTCATATTTATGGTGGTTTACATCCTCCATCCCAAATGAACATGGGAATTGCATATTTGGCAGCAGCAATTGAGGATATGGCAGAAGTTACGGTCATTGATATTGACGGGCAGAAGGTTTCTGTTGATAAATATAAAGAGAATATTTCAAAAAATGTATATGATATTGTTGCTTTTACCGTTACAACTCCCACCTTTTACAATTCGGTGGAATTGGCAAAGATTACAAAGGAAATACTTCCCAATTCGCTAATTATCTTTGGTGGTTACCACCCCACATTAAAACCTCTTGAAGTTATTTCACTGCCTGAAGTAGATATAACAGTTGTGGGGCAGGGAGAGGAGACACTTATAGATATTGTCAGGGTATATATTCAGAATGATAAAATCCGAAGACAATCACTTGATAATCTAAGGGAAATCCCGGGTATTTTATTCAAAAATAATGGAACAGTTATTCAAAATCCATTACGTCTATCAGAACCCATCGATTATCTTGACAAATTGAAGTTTCCTGCAAGACATTTGTTTAAAAATATTGAATATTCATATCCTGATGCTCTTTACCCAAAAGTTGGAACAATGATAACAAGTCGAGGATGCCCAGGAAGATGCACATATTGTAATGCTCATAATATGTATAACCGGAAGATAAGATTTAGAAGTGCAAAGAATGTAGTCGATGAAATAGAACAATTGATTGCAGAAGGTTATCAGGAAATTGCTATCTGGGATGATAATTTTGTAACAAATAGAAAGAGGGTTTTCCAGATCAGAGATGAAATTAAATCTCGTGGTATCTCAATTCCAATTTCATTTCCAGGTGGTGTCAGAGCTGATTATCTTGATTCTGAAGTAATTCACGCCCTTAAAGAGATGGGAACTTATAGTCTTGCGATTGGAGTTGAATCAGGTAATCAGATAATCCTTGATAATGTTAAAAAGGGAATTAAATTAGAACAGATTGAAGAGGCTTTCAAATTAACAAAAGTGGAAAAATTAGAAACATGGGCCTTTTTTATGTTAGGACTACCTGGGGAAACACCTGAAACAATTCAAAAAACCATTTCATTTGCAAAGAAACTTGATCCTGATGTTGCAAAGTTCCATATCTTAAAGCCATATCCGGGTAGTGAAGTTTATGACTGGTTGCGAGACCGTGGTCTTTTACTTTCAGAAAACTACAATGCATATGGGATACATTGCCCACCGGTTCATTATTTAGAAGGATTGTCACCTGAAGATCTTGTAAACTGGCAGAGTAAAGCATATAAAGAATTTTTTTTAACACCTATGGGAATAATTAAACAGATTCGCAGAATAAAAAGTTTTCATAGACTTAAAGTAAACTTTTTAGCAGGACTTGATGTTCTAAAGTTAATAAATAAACAGGTGGGTTCAAAGCATGAATGATAGTTTAAAAAATAAATTGATCTATGAAACGAGATTTGAAAAAAATTTGGCGTTTAAAAAAGAGATGTATAAAACGTTAAATTCTGTTTTTTTTGAGGTTTATCCCGTATAATTCGGTAGTCCTTGAATTGGGTGCAGGATATTGCGAATTTATAAATGCTATTGAAACAAATTCAAAAAAAATAGCAGTTGATATTAATCCTGACATCAAAAAATATGCTGATCCTTCTATAACCACATACATTGGTTCCTCTATTGATCTTAATATGATATCTGACAGCTCGATTGACATCGTGATTGCAAACAATTTTTTTGAACATCTAAAAAGAGATGATATAGTTAAAACCATAGAGAATATCAGACGAGTATTATCAAAAGAGGGCTCTCTTTTAATTTTACAACCAAATTATAGATATTGTTATAACCTCAACTCCCGAAGTATAAGCACAAAACATTTTTGCAAAACCTCCTAAT
>CAYSSW010000073.1:0-7129 GCA_964434005.1 uncultured Methanospirillum sp. | reverse complement strand
CAGGCATTTCAAAGCATATTTCATATGCAAGAGCATTTACAAGCCATGGCTGACCTTCAGTCTGCGTATAAATCATATCAATGGCATCAGGCTCAAATATCTGCCCTGTCTCTTCTGTATGCTGCAAGAGAAGAGTAATCATCTCTTCTTTTGAGAAATCACCAAGACGTAAGGATTTTGCCTTAATGTTGAATGCACTTCCACCGGTGATAATTGCCTTATCAGTTGAGGAATGAATGCGATAATCACGAACATCCCTGACACCACAGAGAATTATGGAGATCGGGAAATGCTCTGGTCTTTCTGGATAACCAGACCTTAATTGTCTAAGGACTGAAATCAGAGTATCTCCGACTAATGAATCTATCTCATCAATAAAAAGAACAACCGGAAGGGTTTCTGATTCTACCCAAAATTTAAGAATTGCCGTGAGACCTCGGTATGGACCTTCTTTATCAAAAATTCTCCGGGTATTTTTAGAGATTTCAGTATTATTTAAATAAATTTCTGCATAACTTGCTATACTTCGTAAAATATCATATATTCCATCTGGGACATTTTCTCTGGCAGCCTGGGCATTTTCACAATTTATATAGAGTGCTTTATACTGTCCGGTTTCATTTAAATAATGCATCAGTGCATAAAGACAGGTGGTCTTTCCAGTCTGCCTTGGTGCATGAAGGACGAAGTATTTCTTCTGTTTTATCAGATCAAGAATCTCTTCAAGATTAAATCTCTGAAGAGGTGGAAGACAATAATGATCTTTACATACAACAGGCCCTGCAGTATTGAAAAACCTCATTAAGCACTAATTGAACTTACAGAGCGATAATAATTCCGGGAAAAAATTAGAGTTTTAATCCCGACTGACAATCAAAGGTCGAAATCTCGATTCCACCGGATCCTGACCCTCCATATAATTAGAGGGGCATCTCCGCCTAAATGAACAAATACTTGTGTATCAGACTTCACTGCTGACAGACATCACAACACAACTATTGAGTAAGAAACGATATAGTACCAGAACTCAACTAACCAAAAAAAGAGGACTTCTCATATCCTGAAAAGTTCCCGGACAGAAACGTCCTTTCACTTGAATTATTGGCAAACATCGAAACCGAGGCCATTCCTGACCCGTTAATCTCCGTAATCAACAAATCATCTGATCTCTTCGAATAAATACCGCCACCATTCATAATCCCTGAAAGCCTTGAATGCATCACAGAACCCCTATCATAGGGCTTATCAAAGACACAATCAACTCTGCCTGCATCATGGTCATCGATATAATTCCTTAAAGACCGGTCAATAATAACCGGGCCGGACGACTCTAAACTCAGAGAATCAGACAGACCTGATGCAGACTTCAGGACAGAAAACCCTCTGCCAACAGCACCGGTAGAAACCGCACTATCCTCTGACTCATAACAACCATGATGAAACATCACACCATCAACAGTATAGGAGGAGGAGATATCTGCAAGCAGATATCCTCCGGAGAGCATCCCCGAAATACTAACTAAAATGGTCAGTAAATTAACAAACCATTCACGTCTAAGCGAGGTTCTCGTTTGCATCTGCCCAGGTCTCAAGAGTCGCCTTCACATCTTCTGACTCAAAGGAGGATACCCGGATCTTATCGCGTGAAATAGTCACATAATATAAATCACCATCAGAATTGTGACACCGAAAGGTCACACTATACTTATCCTCAGATGAATCATGTGAACATGAACCGCCAATAGCGGTCTCAAGTGCAGAATCAGCAAGCACATTGCTGACACAGGTAGTAAATCCGGCAAGAGTTGGTGCCTTAATACTCACATTGCCGATAGACTTGGCCTCATTATTCAGGTAGACAATCTTGCCTGAATACGATTCCTTACTCTTCTCAATACCTGAATGTGCCACACCGGCAGACTCATAGGGTGTACATTCCCATGGATTTGCAGTAAGAATGCCCTGAATCAAAGTCGTATAACTGTTCGCATCAGCAATCGGAGTTGCAAGTGTCCGAACTGCTGTCTTGGTTGTTCCAGTAGTTACAAAATCTCCCATGGATCTTCTCCAGGTCACCCGACGGGTGCCATATACATATTGGACAGATATACTGAGAAACATTCACGCAATTCCAAGTTAAGGGTTATAACCTGTCAGGTTTTGGAATTTACGGAAGATATCTCATGGAAAAGTGGAAATGACCACATCGTACAGTCATCAACTGTCAGGGGGTTTAAAATCAAAGATTGAATATTCTGTATTATCACAAACGCCCTATCCCTCTTGTTATCTTCCTCCGGCAGATACCTAAAACTCCGTTACTTACCAGCCAGCATTGATTATAGAGTAATATCAATTCTATCAGTATAGACATCAATACTCAGGTCACCTGATAGTAACTCATCAGTTCCTTGTCATCCAAAGACCCTGTACCTGACAGATCAGGTATCTGACTTATCCTCCTATCGACATCAGTTCTCTCCCCAATCAGAGAGATTTAGGATTCATAAAAGCATCAAGCCCCAAACTCTCCTTATTAACAACCTTATCAGATCCACCTGTATACAGAGAGTGCACAGCCTTATTCACACCTGTTTTCTTCAGTTTACGAGTAGCGTTGTCAATCAGCAAATCTATCAATTCTTTTTTATTTTCGGAATATATACCCATATTATAATTATTTTTAAGCTTAATTATCTCATTATCACAGTTTTTCCAAATATGGGGAACAGAACTCTGATTAGAGTTAAGTACATCTTTATCTATTATACCTTCAGAATTTGTGACAATGAGATCTGACACTGTTTTTTCAGGCATAGTGCAGGCTTCGTCTTCTATAATATCGTCATTTACCCCTATTATCTTGTTATCATCATCTAACAGTGATGAGGTAACAACCGGTGAATCGGGACCATCAGGAAGATCAAGACTAACATCTCCAGAATGATTCACACTTAAAATATCATAATCCACAAGAAATGCCCTATATGAATGTCTCTGCTCTGAACCATCTTTATGAGTCACAACCTTTGAAAGACTTATCTCACTAATCCCGGAGACCTTATCAAGAAGACAACCTGACTGTAGATCACTCTGACCCTTATAACCGCAGATAACTCTCCGGCATCGCCCATAGTTCCATCCGGTCCATCTCTGCATATCCTGATAACAGAAAGACTCCACCTTCATCTCACGTAAAAGATCAAGAAAAAAAGCCTCATCATGGGTCAGTTTTGAAGTCTGACTGCCAATTCTCCCGTTTAACTCATTATAGATATCCTGTGCAACCTCAAAATCCTCTACAGTCGCAACAAGCACCTTGCAACCATCCTCATCAACCTCAACAGCCCGGTTATACCTGTTAAGAATCGCATGAGCCATGATAAGATCAAGAATAATATCCACATTCCGCCGGTTTTCAGGATTATCTATACGAATACTGGTGCAATATGGAATCATTACATCAATAACACCTTCATTAAAGAGCTGTTGCCATACAGCCTTTGCAAGAGTAAACGCCGCCTCATTGAGTCTTTTTCCACTTCTTGCAAGAAGTTTTCGCTGATAAACTGCAAAATCCTGATCAGATGAATCATCGACCCAGACATTTAGCATCCGGTTCAGAACCTGATCATCTGTATTAGTAGTAACGTTCGTTATCCACCAGACACAGCGTTCAGGAATTGAAAGGGTAATTGGCCGTCTCATATGATCTACACTCCGATGATATGTAGGCTCTGTGAAATTAGTGGTTGAGTCCTTAATGAGCGACTGTATATCCTCATTAAAGACCGTGTCATCAAGTAACAAAATCTGACCTGGCTCTATGTCATCTGCATAATATAGTGCCTTTGCTGAAAACTTACCCTTTAATGAACTCTCTTTTGGCACCATTTTGAGCATCGTCTTCATAACATCAGATTTACCTTTACCTGACGGCCCGGAGACGATTACATGAAGTCCGTTCGTCTCTTTGATCATCTTTGAGGCTATTGAGAGGATCAGGGTCTTTGCAAGTGTTTGATCGCCAATATGCCTTAATGCAAAGGTCTCAAGGAAAAAGTCCATCGGATTGTTCTTTAAAATTTCCATAGCCTTCTCTTCAGTCTCTTTTGCTATCAGGTTCTTCTTCTCTTTATGTCGGGCTGGTTTTTCAGAAACGCCTCCAGTTACCTCATTCCAACGGTTTTTCCCTGCTCCACAGCGGTTATGATGGCATCCAAGGAAGATTTTGCCGTTCGGGAATCTAATTGCATAAGCTCCGTCCCTGTGATCATCTGAAAATGGACATTTGTCAAGTTTATAAAGTATTCCGCCATGAAATGACTTGTAGGAAGAGATTCCTATGCCATTTTCAGACAGCCATGTCAGAAGTTCATCTCCATCAGGTTTTTCTGCTGATTTTTCTCCGGGTTTTTCCTCCGGAGTCTTCAGAATCGTTGAGATGAACTGTACAAGATCTTCTTCTACAATCACAGGGTTATCAGGCACTGACAGGATTTTTGAGTCCCTGTGAGGTCTTTCTTCTGTGCTGTCCCCCTTTTTTGCAACTGTTCCATATAGCTTCATTATTCTTGCTGCATTTGAGACAGATGTATCAATGTCTACCCTTTCGTCTGAAAAGAGTTTAGAGAGGGCTAGGAGAAAAGATCTGACAAGTTCTGTAGTCTCTTTTGTGTTTTCAAGGTCTATTCTATAGAGTAGATGCATTCCATTTCCTGAATCTGCGATTACTGGTTCAGGAAAGCCCATTCCAGTCAGATAATCTCGGATATGTCCTGCCTTCTTAATGGCTGCTTCTTTCTCCTTGTCACTTGCAGAGATTCCTGATGGTCTTTTCGGGTCAATGTCTATTGGCAGCCATCGCCGGCGAACTATATCAGAATCCGAAGTTGTCGGATCTGCTGCGGTTAATTTATACTTGATCCGGTTTGCTGCTCTTGATAGTAACGGGGGGTTTACGGGGTTGATTGTTATAAAGAAGTTGCTTCCTGGTGGTCCCTGATAGTTTATGACATCATTTGCGGCTTTTTCTGCATCTGTATAATATCCGCCGGCTATTTTCCCACCGATTATCCGGAGTTCAAAGAGATCTCCGGGGTTTATCAGGGTGTTGATTCCGTTTACTATCTCGATGTATCGCTGATCTTTGTTCATCATTCTGTTATCTCCGTCTTTTCAATTCCTATTACTCCGTAGGGATAAATTTTGTATGTGGAGAGTTGTTTTGATTCAAACAGCCAGAGTTCTGGTTTACATCCAACAGGGAGTGGGATTTTACGCACTTTTCGTACATACTCTTCCTGATATCTCTGGACTTTCTGACCTTTTTTTACCCTGACTGCTGCGATAAATCTGATTCCTTTGGTATTGAATGCAAGTATGCTAAATCCGTCAAATTTTCCAGTTCTTAAGGTGAATACTGTATAACTCTTTTGAACAAGTATCTGCTTTGCCTGTTGTGTTGCTGAACTGATGATTTTTGATGATTTTTCATCGATCTTTTTGATTTCTGTCTGTTCCATGGTAATTCCTTCGAAAGTCTTAGATTGTTTTTGGCTTAGCGGCTGCTTCGCTATGATGATTGGTGAGTGATATCAATAGATTGCGCTAATTTGTTTTAAATAAAGCCAGGAATCGGATAATAACGATTAATCCAAAGACTTACTATGAGAGTTTGATCACTCAGTATTTAAAGTGTCGGACATTTAAGGGTAGTTTCAGTTTCATAGCGGCAATTCAAATTTTTCTGAATAGGACTATATTGACGGATTAGGAACTGATTTGAACTTGTTTCAGGTCAGGTTATAAACCCTCTTTCATGACAAAATGAAGGTTATTATTTAAGTGTTTCTATAGGTTTTGGAAGAGTTCTCTGGTGGCGCAATCCTGGGATCATAGATCTCTTTGATTTATCGTTATTTTTCTTCATTGCATTCAGGACGGGCAGAGATGGTTAAGTATCTGATCTACTTGAACCCTCAAAAGTATGGATTGTTTTTGGTGACTTTCTTGCGAGGTGTCTTCGAGCATTGGTCTATTTAAGGTTATTGTGGTCTTTGATTTATGACTTTTTTTGGTTATTGTGTTACTATCTGCCTGGATTTTTTGGGTATTTAAGTGGTATAGGAGGACGATTTGGAGGCCTTTTTGCGGCAAATTCCACTTTCCCGTGGGATATTGAGGTTATTTGAGGTAGTGGTTTGTGTCTGCCCGGCCTATCATTACTGACAGTCCACTTTTTATGGTTGTAGGTTATAGGATGTTTTTGGGCGGAGGAAAAGTTTTTTGATCTATTGTAAGTGATGTTTGGTTATATTCGGTCTTTTCAAAAAAAAGGGTATTTTGGTCTGATTGGATTTGAATGATGTATCAAAACACCGGTCTGAATACTCTGCTGTTATTCCTATGTTATTCCTTATCGACAATACCAGTCTTATGAAGAGATTTAAAAAAGATTAGAGTTTTAATCCAGACTGATAATCAAAGGTTTTTTGGAAGTTTTTGATTCCGCCAGTTCCTGAAGTTTCATCCTTCCATGTATAGTCAGATGAGACATTAGTGCTATCATCACGGCCTTCCATTATATGTCCGGTAAGGATAGTTGATACAGTTCCTTCTGCAAAGTCTGATCCTGAATTTGAATCAGGAGTTATTGCTATTTTATATGATAGAGCTGCCGGTATATCAGTCGATTCTCCAATTAACCTGACATTTCCCTGTGTTGAGATCTGTCCGGAGTTGAAGTTTACAAGGTTTGACTTGGCTTTTACAACGTTGCAGAACGCCGGAAGGAAACCAGACTCTGATTTAGAGAAGATACATCTGATCTGACCTGATGCTGCCAATTCATATCCACCTGCTACATCAAGGAGATAGGATTCCTCTCCGATGAGGTGGGATCCGTCAGTTCCGGCATATGTTATCAGTTTATCCGTTACGATATTATCACTGGCAGCGGTCTTGTTTCTTGTATCAAGGGTGAAATGTTTGTTCTCCGAGATCTTTCCACCGTTTGTCAGGATGTGATCTTTGTACTTAACTACTGCAACTTCCTGACCTGGGGAGATTTTGCCGGTTGGGATTGTGGAGATCGGAGGGATATTTGTTATGGTTCCCCTGGAAGGAT
>CAYSSW010000072.1:0-7137 GCA_964434005.1 uncultured Methanospirillum sp. | reverse complement strand
CTTGACAGGCCACTTTATGTTACAGGTATGAGCACATGTGGTCCAGGTCCACGTTGTCGATCCTGTGTGCTTAACGAGACCTGTCTTTATGCTGTTTCAGAAAAGTTTGAAATTCCATTAGGAAGTCAGATATATAAGGCTATTTTTGAGGAAAAAGTGAGATCCGGGCAGACAACACTTAAACGGTGGCAGAGTTAAAGTCTATTTATGAGCACTATTCGTCATAAACCATCTGTCCGGCTTCCATAATTCTTACAATCTTGATAGCCCCTTCAGGACATGTCTCTTCACAGGTTTTACATCCGGCGCATTTCTCCTCATGAAGGACAGTATTTCGTCCTGTCTGAACACTCATTACATATTCTGTAACACTCCATGATGCTTTGTTTATTGGACAGGACAGGGTGCAATCACCACAGCCAAGGCAGGAATGTGGGTTTATTTCAATGTGAAACTTAAGGTCATAATATGTCTCTGCCCTTATATTCATCGGCCATACACGCCCTGATTCAAGTACTACTTCAGGACATGCCTCAACACAAAGTCCACATCTTATACAGTGGGTATCGTGGATAACCGGATTCCAGACAGCTGGTTTTCCGCTTTTTAAAACTTCAATTGCATGTGGAGTAGGACATACAGACATGCACCGGAAACAATGACTACACCCTCTGCCTGTAATATTTGGCATGGTTCGTATATGGGGTGGGATATCAAATGATTGTGTTTTGATAATAAATAGATCCATTATCTTAGCAATTGAAAAAAGTTGAAGATACCCAATAATTGCCTTAAAAAATCCGCTGCTCATATCGTTTTTCGCAAATAATATTGTCATTGCCTTTACTAATTACTACCCTGTAATTACTCTGACACTGCTTTGACATCACAGGTATAAACCGGCAGGAGAAGATCTATACATGCGAAAATTACCCCTTCATGAGAAGGGAGGTGTTATCACCGAAAAGGGAGGAAATCTCTGCACAATTCGTGTCCGAGTACCTGCCGGGATTATCAGTAACGAAGAAATGGAAGGTGTTTGCAGGATAGCAACAAAATATTGTGCCGGCATTCACCTGACAACAAGACAGAGTCTTGAATTAATTCATGTAAATCCTGCTGATATGGCCGCGGTAGTAAAGGAACTTGAGGAGAATGGAACTCCACTTGGTGCTGAAAAGGCTGAAATAGTAAATGTAACAGCATGTCCCGGGACTGACCGGTGTAGACTTGCACAGATTGATTCAATAGCTCTTGGAATAATCCTTGATGAGAAGTTTTTTGGCAGAGACATGCCTGTTAAAGCACGGATTGCAGTATCATCCTGTCCAAATTCCTGTATGAGTGAAAAGTTAAATGAAGTTGGAATTACCGGAGTTGTAAAGCCATACCGGCTTCCTGGGACATGTACTGGTTGTGGAACCTGTGGAGATTACTGCCTTGAAAATGCAATAAAAATTGTTAACGGCACTCTCTCTCTTAATGAAAAGGCATGTGTTTGCTGCGGTATGTGTATAAATTCCTGTCCGTTTAGAATAATTAAGTCTGATCCACCAGTTTATCATATTTCTGTTGGTGGAAGACGTGGAAGACATCCACAGGTTGGCAGAGATTTTGTCACCGTAAAAAGTGTCGAATCAGTTGTTGCCTGTGTTGATATGATAACAAAATGGATTTATCGTAAGGCATTTGTCGACAAACTGCTGCCAGATCAACTTGATGAACTTGGGTTTAATGCCTTCCGTGAGGAGGTAATTAAAGCTCTTCCGCCAGAAGAGATTGTTGAAGGCTATTAATAGTATAAATATTGCATTCTTACTGCTATCATTCTTTTTTGAGATCTATTATGGTTGATTCAAAAAGCAAATTCTTTCATGATACAGACACTTACAGTAATATAGATGAAACTTGAAGACATTAGACAGACAATTATTCATCTGATGGCATTTTTGATGCCGTTTACCCTCTTCTATTTCCTGCCTGTAAGCCTTGTAGCTGTGGCAGAAGAAGGAATAATTGGAGTTACAACTGTAGTATATCTGATATTTTTTATTATTTCCCTGTTTGCTGGAAGGATATGGTGTAGTTATATCTGTCCATGTGGTGGCCTTCAGGAAATCCTTGGCTCGACCAGCCCAATAAAAATATCCGGCCGTTATCTGGGTTATATAAAATATTTAGTCTTCGTCTTCCTTCTTGGATCGGTTATTTCTTCATATTACATAGCTGGCGGAGTTAAAGGAATAGATCTCCTTTATGGGACAAGTGATGCTCCATTTTACCCATCAATGATAAGTGTCTACTTTGTCCTTGTGGTAGTCATGTTCATATTATCATTTACCCTTGGAAAACGTTCCTTTTGCAGATTCATCTGCCCAATGTGTGTAGTAATGATAATTGGTAGAAAAATCAGCAATTTAATCCGGCTTCCAGCACTCCATTTACATGCAGTGCCTGAAAACTGTGTCAGTTGTGGCCGCTGTAATGAGGTATGTCAGATGAGCCTTCCTGTATCTGATGCTGTGAAAACAGGGGATCTTGAAAACTCAAACTGTATTCTATGTGGTGCATGTGCAGGAGCATGCAGGAAAAATGCTATCTCGTTAAAGTTTAAACGATAAATCATAGTATAGGGTTAATATAACGAATCTCTTTCAGCAGGAGGAGAAGCATTAACATTCGATAAATCATAGTATAGGGTTAATATAACCCCATTTTTGAAAGGAACATAAAACCTTAATAATTTTAATGCTAATCAGTTACTCTTCTTCGTTCTTCAATTTCCCAATCGCCGCTGCATAAATGATGAATCTTTTAGTTCCATCAAGATTTGCGATCTTGTTAATCTTTTCATCATTAAAAGCTCCAATCGAACATACACCTGCATCCACAGCCTGTGCAGATAAGTATAAATTTTGACCTATATGTCCTGCATCGAGGAAAATGTCTCTATATCCGCGTTCTCCATATCTCCAGGTCATCCTATATATATCAGCGGCCCATAAAAAGACTATTTTTGCAGTTTTAACATATGGCTGATTAAAACAGGCTTCAAAAACCTTATCCGGAATGGTGTCATCCTCTTTTACCACTTCAAGCCCATGATCAAGAGCAATGTACCTGTATAATCCGGGTTTGAGATCATTTACTCCTCTAATCACAAGATATGTATCTATTGCATGCCGACAGCCTGAAGATGGAACATTTCGAAAAGCACCTTCAGAAAACTCCCATTTAATCCCTGCCGTGCACCATAAAAGATATGAAAGTTCATCTATTGTTAGTGATAAATCAGCATATTCTCTGACACTTTCACGACTTTCAATTGCAACAGAGAGATCTATTTTTTGTATCGTGTCTGGATTTGGATCTGGAAGAGTGATGAAATTATTGGATGGAGGTTTTTCAACAGGTGGAACCTGAATACCCTTCATCTGATCTGACGTAATCTGAACGTCTGTATATCTTGTTTCTTTTATGAACTGGTCACCGATACCCATAAAACATATATTGTTCTGATCGGTTACCAGTCTTGTGGTATGTTAAGGTTTTGAAGAATCGCCTTCTCTTCATCTTTTCTAATCACGAGATTCATTGCACATTTACAATATGGAACACAGTAGAGTTCCTCTGCTTCATTCTTAATAATAATTCCTGCGATTGCAACCCCGGATAGAATTGACCTTTTAACCGCATTCATATCTGGAACCTTCCGTTCGGTTATTTTCTCACCATCTTTGAGAAATACCGTAGGGCATGGATTTTCCATCTTTTTAATCTCATCAATAATTTCCGGGGCAGGTTTTTCCAGGCTGCAAATGACAAATTCACTTGTGCATATTGGAATCTGAACAAAATCTTCCATATTTGTAGATTTATTAGATAAGAGTGCTTTTACCTCTGGTTCCTCAAGGTCATGACTGCTTATGATAATCCCGTGGCAATATCCGCGTGAAAAGCACATTGACGCAACTATTATGGGTGCAGATCTAAAAATAAGATTATATCCTGCTTCAGAGAGGTATTTTGAGAGATACTCTATACCTGCAGAAGTTCCGGTGATAATTATCTGTTTATCAATGACATCAGTATCTCGGAATGCTTTAACAACAACCTCTGTTCCTTGTGAAAAGCCCTCCGTTTTTTCAGGAATTTCAAGAATAGCTGTGCCTTTTGCAAAAGCCACCTGACCAACAGATCCCCTGTCTACCGGGTATGTAAAAATTTTGGAACCTGTTTTTGCAAGACCTACCGGTATAAACTCATCAATTCCTGATTCACCTGCAACAGATTCAGAAAGTATTGCCGTTATCTCATTTCCTTTCTTTATACTAATTCCCCATGATAGAAGGCAGGGAGATACAACTTCCATAAACGCTGTGAGAAATGCCATCGGTGATCCTGGGAGTCCAAATACGGGAATACTATTAACCTCAGCCACCATCATTGTCTTACCTGGCTGGATTGCGATCCCATGAAAAAGAAGTCTTCCAAGACTTTTTAAAACCTGTTCGCAGTAATCACGAGATCCCGGCCCAGAACCTGCTGACACAATGAGTACATCACATTCTTTACAGCCGGTTTCAATTGCTTTTGTAATAAGTTCTGGAGAATCCGGGACAACCGGATATTCTATTAACTTAACACTCTCTCCGATAATATTTCTTAACACTGTACTGTTACTTTCAGTAAACAGATCTGATGCATTATAAGCATTCAGGAGTTCATCGCCGCTGATAATCAGACCTATCTTTAATGATCGAACAGCGATCTCAAAGATTGAGCAGTTTAAGAGAACTCCGATATCAGATGGAACAAGTTTATGGCCGGCTGGAAAAAGAAGAGTTCCTTTGGTAACACGGCTGCCGGCAGGCTTTATATTTTGATTTTTTCTGACCTTTCCTTTTAGTTTCAGTTCAGTTTTAGAGTCAGTAATTACCTCTACAAGATGTTCAAATGGAACAATTGCATCATATTCATCTGGGATTTCGTCACCTGTATTGATTTTAGGGGTATCGTTTGAAACCAGAGGTTTTTCTGATGAGACAAGAAAACCATCAACACCAGCACATGCAGTTTTAGGTAAGGTTTTTGGGGCAAAAACAGTAGTGGCAGTAATTTTTCCAGATGCGTTCTTTACTAAAACAGTTTCCGTATCTGGTGTTATTTTAAAGGTTTCTTTGATAATTGTGAGTGCCTCTTTTTTTGGGATAAGTGAAAGATACCGTCTCACCAGATCATCACCTCTACTTCATCTCCTGCTTCATAGCCTTCACATCCAATGGCAAGTTTGATTATTCCATCACTCCATGCAAGAGTGTTCAAAAGTCCAGACTTTCCGGTAACAGGTGTAGCCATATTATTATCAATTTTTACTCTGACATACTGTTCACGTCCTTTTTCTGATTCAACACTTGAGGCCATTTTTACAGTTTTCATTAATCTTTTTTGGCATGGTGCCCCTTTCAATGCCTGAATAAGATGAACTCCTACAAGAGTTAATGACATGAATGTCGAGGTAGGATGTCCTGGAAGTCCAATAACCGGGACATCATCTACCTGCCCAATGATGGTAGGTTTTCCTGGTGCAATTGATATTCCATGCACAAAGACCTTCCCAATCTGTTCAATAGAACGGGCGGTAATGTCATTTTGATCCTTAGAACTTCCACCACTTATCATAACAGCATCGCATTCTTTGCAGGCACGAGTAAGTATTTTTACAAGATTGTTCATATCATCGCGAATTATTCCATATTTTACCGGAATTGCACCCTGCCGTTTACAAAACACTGATGCAAGATATGAGTTGACTTCTCGTACTTCTCCTGCTTTTGGAGATCCTTCCGCCGGCACAAGTTCAAGCCCTGTTGAAATAATACCTATTACCGGTTTTTTTCTAACCGATATTCTTGTCATTCCAATTGATGCAAGTACCCCTATATCCTGAGGTCTTAATATCCACCCTACCGGATAGATTTCATCATTTTCGTGAAAATCTTCATCTTTTCTGATGATATTTTCTGTTGTCTCAACAGGTTTTGATATAGATACTATCTCTCCTGTTTTAGAAGTATACTCCACCATTACTACAGCATCTGCTCCTTCTGGAATCTGGCCTCCGGTTGGGATATACATACACGTTCCAGGAGTAATCTTTTCAGTGGTTTCACGACCCATTTTTACTGAACCGATACAAGTTAGAAAAACAGGATTTTCTTCGGTTGCATTTATGGTATCTATTGATGTTACTGCATAACCATCACGCCACGATCTGTCAAATCCAGGTATATTTGATGTTGCACAGATCTGTTCGCTCAATGTTCTGCCATCAGCGTCATCAATGCTTATTGTTTCTGTATCGGTTTCTTTTGATATTTTACGAACAATTGCAACTGCTTCATCGATAGGAACAAGATCAAAGAAGTATTGAGATGAGATATCGCTATTTCCGCCCATTATTATACCCTCATGGAGATGTAACTCTCTATTTCTTTTTTGATCATATGTATCCTGTCCATAGATATTGTTTACTTTTAATGGTTATAAATGGCACTTTTTTACCCTGGTTGGATAGATCTAATTTTTATCGTGAAAAATGGTCCTGTTTTATCAGAATATCCTGATCTTGGAGTTTAGTTAGAACCAGTGGTGTATATCATCATATGGTTTATATCATTGGCGCAATGATATCAGACATATTAGGACAATAATTTGAAGGTTAACAATCTGTTATAACAATAAATTTGACCATTCATGATATGAGGGAAAATTAACGATTTATTGGGGCAAAAGCCTTTGATTTGGTGAATCTTGTACAAAGATCAACCCTGTAGATGAAGTTTTTGTTGAGGACAGAGTGTAATGAAATGTCTGGTTGGCGTTAAATATGAAAAACTGATCTCCGCTCATATTCCAACTCCTGATGAGTTCAGAAAAAATTTAACGAATAGAGAAATGAATGTTTGTAATGATTAGGTCTTCTACAGTTGCTGATCCAGATGTTATCTGCTCAATTTACTGTCGGTCTGATACAAAGATCACGAGGATATAACAGTTGGCAAGATCATTTTGAGGATCACCCCACATTCCGCAGACATTTAATCAAAATAATATTTTTTATAGCCAGGTCCCATC
>CAYSSW010000071.1:0-7709 GCA_964434005.1 uncultured Methanospirillum sp. | reverse complement strand
ATCGGCAGAAATACTTTACCTGATTATTATGCAAGACTATAATGCAACAGCCTCTTCAATCACACTTTTTTTTATACCTTCCAATCCAATAACCTTCTCATGAATAGATCGTTTCTATCTTCAGATATTAACAAATCCATTCGAATAAAAATCGCACTAGTAGGAGCGATATGTTTAATTATTGCAAGCATTTGTGTTATTGTATTATCTGCAACAATTATTCATTCAATTGCTATTGAAAAGGCATTTGATGATCAAATTGTTACTTCCAATGAAGGTGCTTCATTATTTAGCAATGTGGCCGGTTCTGCTCTCAATAGCATGGAAACCTTTGCAGATATCATAGTCGGTATGAAAGAGAATAAAAATGCACTACAAAGAGAAGATATCTTTCCAATGTTATATGGGATCTTTGAAGCTCACCCGGAATTTATTCAAATATATACAACATTTGAGCCTAATCTTTTTGATGGTAAAGATAAACAATATGCAGGAGTTTTCCCTTATGATATAAATGGTGGCTTTGAAGCCTGTTACTACAAAGAAGATGACGGAAAAATTGAAACTGCATTTTTTAAAGAGGGGGATACCATTGCATATGACGAGAATTGGTATGCCATTCCTGCTTTAAAGAAAGAACTGATTTTAACAGAACCTTATTTTGATCTGATAGGTACTGAAGACCAGGTATTGATGACATCAGTGGTTGTTCCTATAATTATTAATAATACTGTTATCGGAGTTGCCGGATGCGATATTTCTCTTAATTTCCTTCAAAATTTTGCAGATAGTATTGATAAACCTGAAGAGAATTCAATAATAATATTAAGCCCTGAAGGAGTTATTGCAGGTTTTACTGGTCGGCCTGATCTATCAGGTAAGAATGCTGAAACTATTTTACCAGTAGACATTTTAAACCAGAAAAAGGATGAAACATTTACCCTGACAACTGTAGTGGAGGGAAAAGAAGTCTGTGTAACAGGTGTTCCTGTAACTTTTGGCTCTGATACCTGGACACTTTTAACATTTACTCCAACTGAAATTATTTATCATGAAGCATGGATTTTGATTACTGAACTTGTGGTAATTGCTCTTTTAATCATAATAGTATGTGTCATCTTTCTTTTCTGGTTTGCAGGCCAGATTTCAAAACCAATCATCAAATTGACCCAGATTATGGAAAAGGTCAGCAAAGGCGATCTTAATGCAAGAGCAGATCTAAACGGCTCTGATGAAATTGCAATACTTGGTTCTGGATTTAATTCTATGATTGATAGATTAAATTCAAGAATTGATGAGATAGAGTCAAATAATAACTCACAGGATATTTTAAATCGAAATATCCTTTCAGTATCTGATGAAATTAAAAAGGGAATCATTGATTCAAGAGTTGATAATATTTCAGACTCTGAGGAATGTATTCAGATAGCCAACGGTATTAACAGTATTATTGAATCATTTTCAGCACCGTTGAGTGAACTTGCAAGAATTTCAGAAAGTTATGGTAAAAACAATTTTTCAGATTCATTTAAATTAGACGAGGCATTACAGGGACAGTTTGCAAAATTTGCAGAATCGTTTAACGATATTCAGGACAGTATTTTGCATTTACTTATTCTAATCAGGGAACAGACAGAGGTACTTGGTACTATTTCCGGAAATCTTTCAGAGAATATTGCATCGACTACCGGTGATTCTGAGGTTGTTGAGCAGGTATCTGAGAATATCAGTAATTCATCTGCATCACTGTTTACTTCCATTCAGGATATTCACAATCTCTTTGATTCTGTTGTAACGACTATTAATTCAATATTAGAACAATGTAATGTTTTAGCAGATTTTACCAATAAAGGGGTAAATTCGGCAAATGAGGGAAAAGAAAAGACTGAGACTCTCATCAACTCTATGCAGACCGTCCGTGTCTGTTCGGATGAAATGGCAAAACAGATCTCTGTCATTGAGAATAAGACAGCTGACATTAATCATATCTCAAGAAAGATTACTGACTTTTCAGAGGAGACAAACCTTCTTGCTATCAATGCTTCAATTGAAGCTGCAAGGGCCGGGGATTCTGGACTTGGCTTTTCTGTTGTGGCTCTTGAAGTAAAGGATCTTGCTAATGCGTCTAAAAAGGCTGCTGATGAGATTCAGGTAATTATTAGATCGTTAAAGGTTGAAATTAATAATACCTCAAAACATTCAGTTGATCTTGTTAAAGAAGTACACAATGAAGAGATCCATCTTCAGGAAGTGGTTGATGCCTTTAGATCGATTATTGGAGTAATCCAAAAGATTTCTGAAAATATCGCATCGATTGCAAAAGGAATCGAAGAACAATCTGAATCTACAGAGAAGGTACTTGTCTCGCTCCATGATGCAAAAGATATGAGTGAGGAGATTACTGATGCAGCCGGTAATTCTGTTAATGCTACAAAGAATCTTTCAAGTTCTATTATTGAATTATCTGAACTATCCCGGAAGATGAATGATATTATTATGACATTTGATGAGGAGATTAAGAGATTTAAATATTAATGGATGAAGAGATGAGATACTAAAGAATGTATATTTTAATCATATAAATAAATTAAAAATCATTTAAATCCGCCATTTAGAATCTTACATACATTTAGCTTATCAATCATCCTAATCGTTTTTTTATTTTATCAAAAATACATTTGGTCCGTAAAATTTTCTGTAAAACCATAAAAAGATCAAATTTTAATGAATAGATAATACTTTTTATATTGTACATTAGAAAACTATAGAACACGATTTTATGAACTTTTGAGTATCATTCTATCCACTTTGAAAGATTATATTAAATCCTCAAAGATTTGCATATAAATTATAAAATAACCTCATTTATTCTCCTGTTATCCTTTACTATTTCCCAATTTAGGAATTATCATTCAAAACCATTATATCACAAAAAATTGAATATTATGAATAATTAGAAATTTTGGAATATTCAAATGAAAGAGAAAAATCAAAATTGTAGTAATAAACAACAAAGTTGTAAAGATTTTCAGCTTGAAGCGGTGCTCTCTCTTGATGAACGGGGCCAGATTGTAATACCCAAAGATGTCCGGGAGAGTGCAGGAATACGACCCGGTGAGAAATTGACTCTTGTTTCCTGGAAATGCGACGATGAGACTTGTTGCCTTGTGCTTATCCGTGCAGAAAAATTCTCAGGTCTTGTAAAAACTATACTCAATCCACTTACCGATTCATTCTTAAAGGAGTAATTATGGAAGAAAAATGTTGTTCATGTAACTGTTCTCAAAAATGTCAGGGAGAACTCACTCAAATTCGAACAACTAACAGTATCCTAACCTGGAAAAACCATCTTGATCATATTCTTGCAAGATTCGGGTTCAGGCGTATGTCTTATATCGTTAAACCTGGAATATATACCTTAGGTAATCCAAATTCCGAATCACCGGTCTTTGTATCAGCTAATTATACCTTGAGTTTTGATGCTCTCCGGTCCTCGCTCAGGGGTATCGATGCATATATTCTGGTCATTGATACCAAAGGGATAAATGTCTGGTGTGCAGCAGGAAAAGGAACGTTTGGGACAGATGAATTAGTTAACAGGATTAAAATAACCGGTCTCGACAAAATTGTTATTCACAGAAAGTTGATAGTGCCTCAATTAGGAGCACCGGGAGTTTCTGCTCACGAAATGGTGAAGCGATCAGGTTTCTCTGTAGAATATGGACCAATCCGTGCCTGCGATCTTCCTGAATATTTGAAGAATTATACTGCAACCGTTGAGATGCGAAAAGTAACATTTCCTCTATTAGAGAGAATCAAATTAATTCCAGTTGAACTTATGGGAATACTTCCCTATCTCATCGTTTCAGTTTTAATATTCGGATTTTTGGTAAGTTGGGATCTGGCACTTCGGATTATTATAGCTGTACTTGCAGGAAACGTTTTATTTCCAATTCTTCTCCCATATATCCCGACAAAAGACTTTTCAATAAAAGGATTACTGCTTGGATGGTTTATATTTATCCCTTTGGCTATACTGACTTTCATGAATTCAGAATTCACCATCCTGTTAAAACTTGGTATGGTTCTGGCGGAAATTTTAATATTTCCAGCGATAGTTAGTTGGTTTGCTCTGATGTTTACCGGTTCAACACCATTTGCATCTCGTTCTGGAGTTAGAACAGAGATATATCGATATACCCATTCATTGGTCGGAATGTTCTTCGGAGGGATAATTATCGCAATAGTTAACGGACTGTTTATCGGAGGTGTCTTTATATGAGTTGGTGGAATTCATATCAGGAGAACACCCTGGAGTTCTTCCCTGATCTTTGTATCAACTGTAAAAGATGTACCCAGGTATGTCCTCATCAGGTTTTTAAATCTGGCAATGAAAAGACGATATTAATCCAAAAAGAGGCATGTATGGAGTGCGGGGCATGTCAGGTTAACTGTCCGGCAGGGGCCATAAAAGTAGATGCAGGTGTCGGTTGTGCCCATGCAATGGTCAAAGGGGCAATCACCGGAAAGGAGAACTGCGGATGTGGAATTGATGATGACGGATCAGGATGCTGCAAATAAGTTTTATTCTTTTTTCCGGTAATACATATACAGAGATGAGAATTTAATAAATTTCTTATACAAAGGATCATGAAAAAAACAAATTCGTTAGCCTCTGTTTTACATGTATAGACAATTATGATGATTCGTATCCATTTGTTCAATATCTTAATTTAATCCACTCAATACCCTTCTTCCAGAAATCTAAAAAGCAGAGTTATCAAAGGCTGGAGATTTCTCCCGGTGAATCTATACTTGAGATTGGGTGCGGAAATGTAGTTGATGCGAAGATTCTATCCAGTATAGTTGGATCTTCGGGCAAGGTTATTGGAATAGATGTAAGCAGGACTATGCTCACCGCAGCCGTGATGATGAGACGGAAAAAGAATGTTCCCCTGAATTTCTTCTTTGTGATGCAATGGCACTTACATTTGCTGATTTATCATTTGATGCAATCAGAACAGACAGGGTCCTTCAACATATCCATGATCCTTTTGCGGTTGTCCGGGAGATGGTACGGGCTACAAAACCTTCAGGAAAAATTATGGCTTTTGAACCGGATTGGGGAACATACCTTCTCTGGCCTGGGGAGAAAGAACTCACTTGGAGATATATAAAGTTCTGGTGTGATCAAATTCCATCCGCATTTGTTGGCCGATTTCTATATCCGGCCTTTTCAGCAGCAGGCTTGAAAGAGATAGAGATTACTCCACTGTGTCTGACTATTACTGATCTTTCGCTTGCAAATAGGTTGTTCAGTCTTGAGGAGGCAAGAATTCAGGCAATAAATGATAATATCCTTGATGGGAAAGATACAGAAAGATGCTTCCGAGGAATTTTTCAGTTCGTTGACGTTTTATATGGTCACCGGAAGGAAGGGAGATTGATTTCCATTTCCAGCATTTAGTAAAAAGATATTAAAATTCAAAATTTTTTTTAATCTTATTTTCGAATAAATGGAATGAATATTATTATATTCAATATTTTCATTATGAAGTTCTGAAATAATCGAAAAAAATCAAATTAGTTCATTTCCGAAAGATAAGGATCTGACTATATAGATAGGAGATAAGAATTGAAGATATTTGTTAAAATAAATGTTATCAATTTATGATGGAAGTTAAATACATATTTATCTAATAATCAAGAATGAAGGTTTAACTCGCATTATTTGCCCATATTCTCTGAAAACAACAGGAGAGTGTATGTCTAATTAAAAAAGAAACGTCAATTCAGGAATTATGAGTTATAAAAAAGCATTCTATAAAATGCTGATATCGGGGATAGCGGACAGTGTGTTCAAATCATTTTAAGGTCAATTATATGTCAAATCAAAAAGCACAGTTAGTATATTTACTTATTAATTCTCTATATAATTGAATGTAGTTCCACTATATGATTCTCATATAAATTGTATCTCTATGAACATCTAACCATGATCTCACCTCATGCCTCAGTTAACTGGTCGTTGAGACTCTTGTGTACTGTGTTCTACCTCTCTCATTATAAGTTATCCATAATCTGAACTATCGAATAATCGTTCATTATGGAGTTATTTGTGAATTCTTGTTTTAATGTTAGAAATAATATCCTCGAAATTCATACTTAATAACCGCATATTTATTGGTATGCCTATGTCTCCTCATGATGGAGATCTATAAAGGAAATTCTTGTATCCAAAAACCAGACGGACCTTCTAAATTTGATTCATGATTATACCTGTTGAATCCCGATAATAGAAGTTCATTCAGACATTTTTTGCTTATCAGAACGATAAACAATCTCTACTTGAATTATAGCGGAAAATTAAAATTCGAATAACTGTCGCCAAAAATGTAATTTCGTCATATGAAACAACAAGTGGAGATATCAGTGGTACTATCGATCTGATGATGACCTTCATCGAACAGATTATACGATTTTTAAAGGAATATGGAGATAAAGATGAAAAATATCTGGATTCCATGGGTAGTATATTTGAGAATCTTCGAAAGAAAGCAGTGGCATCTTCGGATCCAATCGAGTATGTACATATACATAACCGGCTTAATTCTCTAAAAAAATAGTATTACATATTTAGGATACAGTGTACACAAAGAAATTGAATTTTATATCTCACAGATAAACTCAATTAAATCGAAAGGTAAGCTAAAAAAGTAATCTCTGATTTGGCTTCCTCTGACAGATCATAATACCGTATTCAGAACCTATTAAGTCTCAACCCTTCATTATTATCATATGAATCTGAAGGTCATCATCGAAGAAGATGGAAGATGGCGGTTTTATTATCAGTTGTCCTGCCCTTCCAGGCTGTCACTCCGAGGGTGAGACGGTAGAGGAAGCCCTTGTTAACATCAGGGATGCAATTCAGGAATGCTTTGCGGTTCTCAATGAAAGGGCCAATGTCAGAGTGCCTGTATCATGGAGATTACCATATAGATGAGTAAACTTCCCGTAATCTCATGTTTTGCCGCCATAAAGGTTCTTCATGCATAGATTTATAAAAAAAGGCAGACCAGGGCCATGTCATCATTATCAAACATGGCCTGGATGTCTCCTTGTCAGTCCCCCTTCATGATCCTATGAAACGGGGTTCTTTGTGAAAACTCATTGCTGATGCTGGTCTGAGGGTTGATAAGTTTTGTGAACTCCTATAATCAGGTCAGAAAACATTCAAACCGGCCAAAGGTCGTCTGGTTGATGCAGGGAAAGCTAACCAGGACATTAAGTTCGAATTGTTTTTAAGTTCATTTATAAGTTAAATCATTAAGACCAATTTGTATATTAAGAATTATTTTTAGATTTATGAAGAATCTGATGCCAATTTGAATAATCATCACAATTCCCTCGTCAAACTTGGTTATGGCGGTGGAAAACGATCAGTTCTGATAGTCTGTTTTGAAATTATGAAATTTATCATCGGCTGTCAGATGAGAGACAAGGGACATATCCAAAGTTATTATCAGGATCAAAAAAGATGTTCACGATTTGAACATACTGTTAATATGCTGATATGGGGATTTGAACCCCAGTCGAAGGAGTGAGAGTCCCACATGATTGACCATCTACACTATATCAGCAGAATACTTTTAATTTAAACAATAGCAGCGGGGATGTTTTCCCGAAGGTTCGCACACTTCAGTACAGGC
>CAYSSW010000070.1:5037-7772 GCA_964434005.1 uncultured Methanospirillum sp. | reverse complement strand
ATATTTTAAAAGCTTTTAATATATGCGCCTAAAGGTTCGGGAGTTGAGGATATAAACTAAAACTCTTAAGATTTACGTTGACTGTCAATAATAAAAAGTTAGTGGTTTTTAGATATATTCAGGCAACCTTTGATACAACAAAAAGATGTGATATTAAATTTTAATTCTGTTCTGACCAGACATCAACAAAAGAAATCTCTTTTACTTGTTTCTTCTGTGGCTTTTTAAACTCTTTTGGATAACCAGCGGGAATTAGAGAGACAAGTGTATACTTATCAGGAGCATTCAGAAGTTTTCGGATATCATCTGCATATTCCTTTTTATCTCCAGCAACCCAGCATGATCCTATACCATATGCCTGAAGAGATGTGATGATATTCATTGTGCATGCGCAGCCATCCTCAAGATAATACTTCTCATCCTTAAGACAGAAAACCACAAAACATACCTTGGAATCTCCAATAAATTTACCATGTCCGGTAAAATCTGCTATTTGTTTCAATTTGGCAGAATCTTTTACGATACCAATAAGCCAGGGCTGTTTATTGTTTGCCGTTGGAGCAAGTCTTGCGCATTCAATGATATCTTTTATGATCTCATCAGAAACCGGTACATCAGTATATGAACGGACACTTCTTCGTGCCTTTACAACTGTAGTTCCAATATTCATACCAGATATTTTCTTTCATACATTAATAGGAGTTTTGGTACCTGGTATGTACCTATAAAATTTCAAAAAGAGTTATCTTAGTTTTATTGCCATGACTACGATAGTCAGTGCAAAAATACCTGTCATTAAAGATAAGGGTGACTCTTTTGTTGTTGGAATCGCAGTTGGAACAGTAGTAGTTACAGAAGTTACATGAGCCGTCGTTGGTACTGTTGTAATAACTGTTGTAACAGCAATAGTCGAAACTGTTGTCGGAATGGTAGTTTTTGCAGTTGTTGGAACAGTAGTTACAACGGTTGGATGGGGAGTATCTACGACATTTTTACCATTAATATTAACCTGTACTCCTGAAACACCTTTTATCAGAGGATTAACACCTTGAATGAGTACTTGTTTTGTTTCAGACCTGCCTTCACCAATCGCCGGATTATTATTCTTCAGATCGTTAAGGGCAACCTCTGCATAAACATCATATGTTCCAGCCTCTAATGAAGCTGTATTCCAGACAGGACCAGTATTATACAGAGATGAAGTAACTAAAATACCGGAAAGGGAGAATGGACCTGATGGACCAGACAATGATGTATATTCCCCTCCTTGAGGACTTTTAATTGTAATGTCTATCTGACCTTCTCCTGATGCGCCTCGCCTTCCGGTCTCATAGAGATTTGATTCAATAGTGAATGAGATGAGATCTCCTTTTGGTATCCATTTACCGGTTCCATCAAATCCGGCCGTTTCATCATATACTGAAAGTTTAATTGATGGTTTCTTAACAGACAATACAGAATAACCTTCTGGATATCGATACCACGGTCCAACACAATCTGAAAAAGTTGATGGAGCTACATAAAAGGCATGTGGATCTGATATAGTTACAATCTGTGCAGGTTCTGAAGACCTTGCACTTCCAGGTGCCCACCATGCAATCTGATCCCCTTCAGATAATCCACAGCCAGTAATATCAAGGTCCTGCTCTCCAACAAAGACTGTGCCGCCTTGTTGAATCTGGTTTAATGCCGCTGACGAAGGAAGTGCCAGGCAAAGAAGGAAAATTATCATTATAATATACTTGTTCATACTCGGAATTTATCGGGAAAGCTGATAATTGTTATCAAAAGATAACAGGAAGATTGTTCTTAACCCTTACTTATAATAATACTTTTGAGATCTTTTTCTATCTAAAAAAAGGGTTTTAAAAAACATATTAATTTCAGGCATTTTGTCATAAAATGTTGATAATTTGGTAGATTTTGCTAACGTTATCGCTTATCAATTAACAATGGCAAACCCTTTCATCCAATATAGATTGTAACAAAACATGAAACAAATTTAATATTTGTTCTTTCAACTGTAATCTTCATTACTCTTCCTAAATTGAAGAATTTTTAATCATTGCATATGGTCTTTCTACAAGAGAACAAAACTACGATATTGCTTTATTTGATGCTGAAATTTATCCGAATTGCAGTTTCTTTATTTTTTTGTTTTATTCTTTCTCGAAACATCCAGAAGACTAAACGATCTGGTATCGATGGAGTGTAGTTTAAAAAAGGTTGAAAATAGATAAAATTATTGGATAGTAATTCTAATTGACAATCTGAAAAAACATACAATTGTTGAGGAATGAAGAGTTTTATTACAAGGACAATGTCAGTATTGGGTCTACCGCCATTGGTAAAATTGTCTTGACAGAGATCATCAAGAAAGGGTTTAAATTTCCCCCAATCAATGTGGTTTAATAATTACGATAGTGGATCATTTTCTTTATACTCTCGTAATATTCATTAAATATATACAGGATGGTTTATAAATATAATTTAATTATTTATTGTTTATGTTTTTACACAATCCCCATGACTATAAAGGCCATTCGGTAATCAATAAAAGATAAAAACATAATAAATAATGATGGAAGAAGAGTTACATCTTGCATGCTTTGCTGGAGTAAACTTTTGGGATCTTGAAGCAGCCTTGCAACAACTTACAGGCGTCATAAATACAGCAACTGGCTATACCGGGGGACATACTGAAAATCCTACATATTCAGATGTCTCTGCTGGTG
>CAYSSW010000070.1:0-5027 GCA_964434005.1 uncultured Methanospirillum sp. | reverse complement strand
CTGCTGGTGATACAGGCCATCTTGAAGCTGTTATCATTGAATATGATCCTTCAATAATAACTTATAAAGAATTAATTGAAACATTTTTTGCCTGTATAAATCCGAAAGAGACAGAATATACCCCTATTATTTATTATTTTTCAGAAGAACAGAAAAAAGAAGCAGAACTAATATCTGGTCACATTGCCTTCAATGAAAGCGATATAAATACTAAGGTAATGCCGGCAGAAAAATTCTGGAGAGCAGAAGAGGAAAATCAATCATATTACCAAAAAATAAGCTCAAGATATGGGGGAACTCAATATTATGAATAGATTGATCATTGTCATTATAGTAACACTTTTAGCATCTACTGTCATGCAGGTAACTGCTGATAACTCTGATATTTCAGGTTTAATAATCATTAGTTGGGAAGGAGCCCAGGCTTATGATGTGAATGAACTTCTAAAATCTGGAGATCTAATAGCTCTTGAATCCATCATCAAAAAAGGATCATACACAAATATTACCATAGAAGATCACAAACCTGATTCTCTTTCAGGTCATGCACAGATGCTATCTGGTTATAGTGCAAAAGAAACAGGAGTTTATTCGAATTTTCGAAACAGAATAATTCCAAAAGGTAAAACAGTCATTGAACGTATCATCAACGCTACAAATATTTATTCAGCAATTTTTACCGGAAATGAAAAAAATGTCGGATTTCCGTCAGGTCTTCCTCTTCAGAATCTTAAACCTGCGGTAGATTACTTTTTTTACAGAAATGATAATGCATATATGATAGCTTCAGCAGTACGAGAAGTATTGTATCAACACGGACATGAACCTTTTATTATGTTTGTCCATTTTAGAGATCCAGAATATGAAGGACAGGCAACAAGTGGAAACATAACAAATTACCATGAAGCACTGAAACTTTCCGATAACGCAACCAATATGATATTATCTACTATCAATGACATTGGAATTGATAGTACAACCGGGATTATTGTTACAACAAGCAATGGCTTTTCACCAGACAGGCGCAGAATTGTAGATGAGGAAAAGATCTGGCTTGCAAGCAATATTAAATTAAACCAAACCGGCACCCAAATAGACATTGTCCCAACAATTTTAGAACTCTTCAGGATAAATCCAGATGGTTTCGAGCCTTCATATCAGGGAAGATCATTACTCTAATTTTGCGCGACTGATATTGATAACTGATATATTTTTACACTATCTTCTCTATGGAGTAAAAACCTGATAAGTTGATAGAGATAATAGAAGATAATTGTGAATAAAATTGTGATCTGATTATGGAAGATACAGCTGGATTAAAATTAATATTTTTCGTTTTTTGTCTCATATTTGGCATGGCTGACATATGTCTTGCAGATGGGGCAGGGACAGGTTCACAGGTAATTATTACCTCAGAGCATAACACAGTTGAAATTGGGGAGGCAATTAACATCACTGGCCAGATAGATCCATCACTTCTTGGAAATGGATCTTCAGATCTGATAATTATGATATCACCTCCGGAAAACAGTCAAATTGAATCATTTATTCTTGTCAAACCAGATGAAAATGGATTTTTCAGCACTCCTTTCTCTGCCGATGTTTCCGGGGACTGGGGATTTGAAGCACTTTATAATGGATACTCAAGCGAGAAACATGATATCATTGCAACAACAGCTGGAAGTATTACTCAAACTCAAATTACTATTTCTGGCTGGCCTACTTATCCAAAGGTAGGAGAAGTTGTTGCACTAAAGGGAAGGCTCACTAATTCTATGGGTGATGGAATTAATGATGAGAATATGAAGTGTGAGGTCTCTCTTAATCATGATGATTGGAAACAGTTTACAGATGTCCAGACTGATGAAAAAGGAGAATTCGCATTTGAGTTCCCGGTCATGGAAAAGAACGATATGGACATTAAAGTGTCTTTTGAAGGAAATGATATCTACAGCCGGACAGATAGTAACACAGTTGCAATAAAGATTACAGAATAATTTCAGAACACTTTTATACCTTTATCGGAAGTATCCTTCATAGTAATTATTGGTTACATATTTTGATGTAATCCATTCTGATTTTTTTAAAAACAACATAATTCAGGTATAAAATAGGATGAGATCTGATAGAGTCGATTGTAAAAATTTATAAGTATCCATATCAGATAGTGATAGGAGTTTCTTACATGGAAAGAATGATAGGCACAGTCGTGCGTGGAATACGTGCACCTATTATCCGAAGTGGCGATGATCTTGTTGAAATTGTAACGGATTCTCTTTTCAATGCTCTTTCATCAGAAAACATCACCCTAAAAGATCATGATATTGTTGCAGTAACTGAAGCTGTAGTTGCCAGATCACAGAATAATTACGCAACTATTGATAATATAGCAAAAGATGTCAGAGAAAAATTAAAAGGGGAGACCATCGGAGTTATCTTTCCAATTTTGAGTCGAAACAGATTTGCAATATGTCTACGAGGTATTGCAAAAGGAGCAAAAAAAGTTGTATTGATGCTCAGTTATCCGTCAGATGAAGTCGGAAATCACCTTGTCTCATGGGATCTTATTGATGAGAAGAAGGTCAATCCTTATTCTGATGTTTTGACTCTTGAGAAGTATAGAGAACTTTTTGGTACTATTAAACATCCATTTACAGGCGTTGACTATGTGGATTACTATGCACAACTTATTCGTGAAAGTGGTGCAGAAGTTGAGATAATTTTTGCGAATGATGCAAGAGCAATTCTTCCATATGCAAATAGAATTCTGACTTGTGATATTCATTCTAGAGCAAGGACAAAGCGTCTTCTAGAAACCACTGGGGCAGAGATTGTATTTGGTATAGATGAAATTTTGACAAGTCCTGTGGATGGTAGCGGTTACAATGAGAAGTTTGGTCTTCTAGGATCAAACAAGGCTACCGAAGAGAAAATTAAATTATTCCCACGGAATGGAGAAGATTTTGTTATTTCGGTTCAAAAAAGGATTTTTGAAACATCGGGTAAGCTCGTTGAAGTTATGATCTATGGTGATGGTGCTTTTAAGGATCCTGTTGGAAAAATATGGGAACTTGCCGATCCTGTAGTTTCTCCGGCATATACCAAAGGACTTAATGGCCAGCCAAATGAAGTCAAATTAAAATATCTTGCAGATAATAATTTTGCTGATTTAAAGGGAAATCCATTAAAAGAAGCAATTAAAAAATATATCGAGCAAAAAGACAATAATCTTATTGGAAACATGGTTTCACAGGGGACAACCCCACGACATCTTGTAGATCTAATAGGATCATTGTGTGATCTTACATCAGGCAGTGGAGATAAAGGAACTCCAATCATTCTGATTCAAGGTTACTTTGATAATTTCACTGCAGAATAACCTTTTTTTTACTATTTTCAATTCCAATTATAATTATTGGAAATACAAACTTTTTTAAATAGACAATTACCCAATTTTCACAAAACGTAAAATAATAACTAAAAAAAGTTTATCCGAAGAGGGCTCCAAGACCAGCCATGCCGCTCTCTTCATCCTTCTTCTCATCCTTTGGAGCTTCTTCTGCTGCAGGTGCTGCTGCTGCTGCAGCTGGTGCTGCTGCTGCAACTGCAACTGGTGCTGCTGCTGCTTTAGAGATAGCTTCCTCAATATTTACACCGTCAAGGGCGGCAACAAGGGCCTTTACACGGGAGTCGTTAACTTCGATACCAGCGGCAGAGAGGACTGCCTGAACTGAAGATTCATTGATCTCCTTTCCTGCCTTAAACAGGAGGAGTGCTGCATATATGTACTGCATGTTTTTTCACCTGATTTTTCAATTGATGATTATTGTTCGATTCATTCGACAATAGACGAAACTGCCTTTGCCTGTGATTCTGCTTTACCGATAAGAACATCGATAATATCGCTGCTCTCAATAGCCGACTCGACAGCAAGATTACGTGCTTCTGTGACAGCCTTTGTAATAATTACAGAGGTTGTCTCTTTTGTTGGGATACAGGCATTAACTGATAAGTTAAATGCTTCTGTAGCAGCCGTAACAATCTTGTTATAAAATTCTGTCTCGTCAATTGCAAGCACATCAGACTCATAGATATCACCCTCATAGTATGCTGCCTGAAGAATCAGACCAACATCCATTGGTTTAATATCGAGTTTTGCAAGTGCTTCTGCAAGTTTGCTGTTAACCTCTTCACCGGCTTTTACAACCGTTTTAGTTTCACGGATTGTGACCTTTCCTGCCTCAATTGCGGCTGGAATGCCTGCCTGCTGAAGATCTCCAACAATTGGGCCCGGCTTAAAGCTTGTTGGGCCTTTTGACACTACGATATCTTCCGGAGCCTTTTCACCTGGACGTACTGCCATCTTCGTCTTGGTCCGCTCAAGCATGCTATATAACTTGAATGGATTTTCATTTGTGAAGATTAATGCAGAGTGTCCCTCAAGGTGTTCTGTTAACCCCTTAACATGAGCCTCTGCAAATGCATGCTCAATTAAGGTATTACGGATCATCTTAAGTTCGGCTTTTCCGCGAAGATTACGCCTGATATCCTGAACCTGCTGGGCTGGAATACCATACATATCAACAAGTCCGGAGAGTTTATACTCCTTTGACAGACGTATAATGTCTGCTACCTGATCTTTCTTCCATTGTGGAAGATGAGTTGTTAGCAGTGCCATCAGATCACCTTAACAGATGGGCCCATTGTTGTCTTAACATAGACAGACCTGACCTGGAATTCTCCCATCTCAAGTTTATCATGTACACGCTTAAGGACCGTATCAATGTTTTCTGCAATCTGCTCATCAGACATGGCAGATGAACCAATCTTTAATGAAAAGTTCATTTTATCTTTTGTCCTGATCTTGACAGAGCTACGCAGCCTCTCAACCACCGGGCGAATATCCATACCGGCTGGAACCGGCTGTGGCATCTTACCGCGTGGACCGAGACGGGGACCGAGCCAACGACCTACCTGTGCCATAACCTTGGTATCAGCAAGGAAGAACTGATATGTCGAAGCTACTT
>CAYSSW010000069.1:0-8287 GCA_964434005.1 uncultured Methanospirillum sp. | reverse complement strand
GCCGTGTTGTGAGTTCCCCACACACGTGGGGATGAATCCGCACCGGCCAGATTGTGAGGTCTTTTTAGTTTGTTGCAGAGTTCCGGAGGGACTCATCTGTAATTTTCCAGGGAGTGTATTGCAGGATGTCAGTCCATGTGCCTGTGGCTAAAAGTTTGACGTAATGGATAAGGAGCGTGGGGTCTTCATCCGTGAACTTTTCGCCGGATTTGGAAAAATCCAGAGACAGGGCATGGGTTGAATCAGGTAGATTCTCCGGCGGAGCCATGTGTATATATTAGAGAGGCGGAAAAAAAGGAGATTGTGAGGAGGAGGGGGATTATTTTGATTTGAAGAACTATTCAAATTCGGGTATCGGTTTGAACTGGATGCCATGATCTCCGGGGTATGGGGAGTGGTGGCTGCGTTGACCCATTTGGATCTCAAGGGGGATCTCTTCAAATGCTTTTCATCTTCCAGTTTTTTCGTGGTGTTCGCAGAAAGGACACATACACCACCTTTCGACGATTTCTTCAGTCATAACCTATGATCCTTTATGATCTGGAGCATTTGAGGGGTAATCAGATCATCCCGGCCCATTACAGGAAGGGCATAGTTTTCAGCGAAGTATTCTTCGTTGCTTTTTGTTGATCTTCCGGTAGGCCCATCAGAAATGTCTTTTATATAATTTAGTACTCTATTAAGATTTGTATGGATAAGATGACCAAATTCGTGAGTTAAAAAACATTACTTATACTTTGTATCATTAAAACTTCAATCGAAAGATTAGGGGGAATTATGACTTTTTTTGGAATCCATGTCGTCGTGGTATAGTCCTTTATTAACTTCATCCCCAAAACACATGACGATAAATCCATATGAAAACCAACCAATCTCCAATAATCTCTTAACCTTATTGAAAAGTAAATACTATTATTACTCTTACAAGCGAACAGAAATATACCTAACGATCCTGGTATAATATGGTAGCAATTGTTCATCAGACAGACAAAAGATCAGGCATAACTTATGCATATTTATCCAAATCACATTGGGACCCTGAAAAGAAGCAATCCCGTGCTGTTAGAACATTAATAGGAAGGGTGGACAAAACAACTGGAGAAATAGTCCCAACTGATGGAAGAAATCGAAAGAAGAAAGAAGATACTATCAGGGTAGAAAAGAAATCAAAAATCAGTGAGACCAACAGATCCTTTTATGGAGCAACGTACCTACTTGATGAAATCGGAAAGAAAACTGGTATCACCGATGATCTAAAACTGTGTTTTCCAGATACATATCAACAACTTTTGTCTATCGTATACTACCTCATCCTTGAAGACACTATACCACTGTATCGATTTAAAAAATGGGGCCTTCTCCATAAACACCCATATGGAAAACCGTTAAGTTCCCAAAAAATCAGTGAGTTATTCTCAGGAATTACTGAAGAAAACAAGCAGAAATTCTTTGAACTTCAAGGAAAAAGAAGATCTGATAATAAATTATGGGCTTATGATACAACAAGCCTCGCAGAATTTTCCGAAACGTTAAAACAGGTCCAATATGGCTTTAACAACGAAAATTATTACCTGCCACAGTTAAACCTCTTATTGGTTTTTGAAGAAAAGTCAAATTTACCAATCTATTATCGAAAAGCTCCAGGAAACGTTCCAGATTTAAAGACAGTTCATAGTTTATTGGAAGATCTAAATGTTCGTGGACATTCAAAGATAAAACTGGTAATGGACAGTGAATTTTACAGTGAAATAAATATTAATGAATTATATGAGAATCATGTAAAATTCTTAATCCTTGCAAGAATGTCCCTCTCTTTTATTCGAAATGAACTAAATCCAATATTTGATAAATTCCAATGTTTTGACAATTTTAACGATAAATATGGATTTTACTGCAAAACAGTGAAAACAATGTGGAATCATTCTAAACATCAACCATATAAGGAAGACGGTATCCAACAAGAGCATCGAATCTATATTCATTATTACTATAATATTGAGAAAGCAGCAGTAGAAAAATTAACTTTTGACCGAAAACTACTATCCTTGAAAAGGGAATTGGAAACTGATACTAAAAATCCAAAACATGAAAAACTTTATTCAAAATATTTCATATGTAAAACAACCCCAAAAAGAGGACTAAAGGTAACTCTTAATGAAACCGAAGTGGAAAATAAGAAGAGATATTTTGGTTTCTTCGCTTTGATTACAAATGAATCTATGGATACAGTTAAGGCCATTGAAATCTACCGGAATAAATATGTAGTCGAAAAAACCTTTGGAAATCTTAAAGAACGTCTAAATATCCAACAAACTTTAGTTTCATCAGAAACAGGCCTTGAAGGGAAGATTTTCGTTCAGTTTATAGGATTAATATATCTGTCATATATTAACAAACAGATGCAAATAACTGACCTTCCTAAAAAATATACAATATCATGCCTTATGGATAAACTTGATGTTATTGAGTGTTTTAACTCAGATAAAAAATTTAGAGTTGGTAAAATTTTTGAAGAACAAAAGAGAATATACTATGATCTTGGAGTGAATCCGCCAGGTTCGTTATGAGGAACGGGAATACAAGATGTTTAAGGTGAGTTTGAATGAATTACAACAGAGGTTATTAAATAAAACTGAATTTATAAGAAAAAACTATTCTACAAAAGCACATTAAAAAAAGCCTGAATCCTTTCTGATAATACAATAGATCAGAAAGAAAGTAGAATAACAAAAAGATGATGCTTATGCATCATATACATTTGACATAATTCTTGCAAGGAATACTCCCCAGAGAGGTCCAAGGAGTATGCCAAAGATTAAACCAAGTAATGGAACGACACTGAGGCCAAATATTATCAGTGTAAAGAAAAATCCAAGAATCCAGATAACAACCCACATAACAAAGTAACCGCCCCAGCCAATACCATTTGAAATCTTTTTTGCAATATCACCAACTGCAAAGGCATCAACCATCTTTCCCTTTCTTGCAAAGTTCACAAATGCCATAAACATAAACAGAGTAAAAATCATGAAGATAATAACAGCCAGGAAGAGTCCTGTGCTTCCAAGAAGTAATCCCATAATCTCTGCAGGCATTTTTTCAGCACTGATTCCGGTAATAATAGAGAGTGCACTAAGTCCACCAAAAGCAATAGCGATAATTATTGCAGGAATCATAAAAAGAATTCCAATGATATTAAGTTTCCATCCATCAATGAATAATTTAAGAATTCCGTCTGTTTTTGGTGCAGACTTGGAATTATCGGCATAAACTCTTACAATATACCCTGAAAAGAGTGGAACAAAATGAATTGTTATTGATTGTACAAAAAAGAAAACAATAAGTATGAGCCAGTTTTTCCATTCAATCAGGAGATTCTGCTTTACATATCCTGAACTTTCAGTGATTAGTTCGCCTTGCATCATTGTTATAACCTCACGTATTTTTCGTATAAAAGTGATAATAAACTATCGATCAGTCTTTTTTATTCGGATCAAAGAATAAATGGCAGGTACAATATCCTGATGTCTTAATCTCATCTTCATGATAAATGCACGGACAGATGATCCTCCTATCTGTCTCTTTATCACCGGATTTAATCCTGCACGGACAGTACTGTTCCCCAAACTTTTCAGTATTTCTAAAAAGTCCTTTAATTACAATTCCAACTTTATGTTCATCAGGATTTAAGATAAATCCATGTTCCGCTGCATATGTTTTAGCCCATGTAAGAATCTCTTCTTCTGTCATAATAATCAAGATCCATTTGACTCAAGATAATGTATCATTGAATCAAAAATTAATTTACCATCAGTCGATCCAAGAATCTCTTCAGATGCCCTCTCAGGATGTGGCATCATTGCAAGCACATTCTTCTTAATTCCGCCAAAAACTCCTGTAATGTTCTCAACTGAACCGTTTGGGTTAGCCTTTTGGGTAACCCTTCCACCTTCATCACAAAACCTAAAAGCAACATCAGTTTTCTCATCAGCCGGAACATACCGACCTTCCATATGAGCAATTGGAACTTTCATGACCTGACCTTCTTTTAAAAGGCATGTAAATGGAGAATTTGTGGTTTCAACCCGAAGCAATGCCGTTTTACAGGTAAACTTTGGATAAATATTTGTGGTAAATACCCCTGGTACTAATTCACTTTCTGCAAGAATTTGTGCACCGTTACATATTCCAAGGACAAGTCCACCTTTATCAGCAAAAGTTTTAATCTCTTTCATCACAGGAGTTTTTGCAGCAATAGCCCCAGCCCGCAGATAATCACCATAACTGAACCCGCCGGGTATGACTATAGCATCATACATTCTGGTAAAACCATCTTTATACCAGACCCTGTCACAATCGACCTTTGCTACCTCTGAAAGCACCTGACATGTATCATAATCACAGTTGCTCCCACCAAAAGCAACCGTAGCAAATCTCATGAAGAAACCTCAATAGAGTACTGGTGAATCACAGGGTTTGCAAGCAATTTAAGACACATCTTTTCAGCAACAGCCTTTGCATCTTCAGGTGAATCAGCCTGAAGAGTAATCGTAAATTTTCTGGCACTCTTAATAGAATCAACAACAAATCCAATATTCTTCAGAGCATGATTCATAGCACGAGCCTCAGGGTCAAGCATTCCATTTTTAAGTGAGATTGTAATATGTGCTGTGTAATTCATTTAAACACCAAATCCTGGAACAATTCTCTGAAGGACACGACGGTATGCATCCATCACATCCCCTTTTTCATATCTGTAGACATCTTTGTCAAAGGACTCACCGGTATCTTTGTCCCATAATCTCATAGAATCCATACTTATCTCATCACCAAGCAGGATTTCATCTCCAGCCTTTCCAAACTCTATCTTAAAATCAACAAGTCTGATATTATACTCATCAAAGAATTTACTGAGGATATCATTAATCTTAAGCGCCACCCCTTTAACAAAGACAATCTCCTCAGGCTTTAAGATATCAAGCACCTCAATAATTTCATCATTGATCATAGGATCGCCACGTTCATCACTCTTATAATCGGTTGTGACAATCGGGTGCTTTAGAATGGTTCCATTTTCAACAGGATATTTTTTAACCATAGATCCTGCAGCAACATTTCGAACAATAACCTCAAGAGGAATCATTGTAAGTTTTTTGACTATCATCTCTTCCGGACTGGTGCGCCGTATGAAATGAGTCTTAATCCCCTTTTCTGAGAGCATATTCATGAAAAATTCACATGCAGTTGCATTAAACCGGCCCTTGTTTTCAAACTGATCATGTTTGACTCCATTAAACGCCGTCATGTCATTTCGAAAGATTACACGCAGTTCATCCGAATTTTGCGTGGCATAGACTGATTTTGCTTTTCCCTTATACAGGGGGATGGAATTGTCCTCGCTCATCTCTGCTCCAAGCTTCTCTTTATTATTCTTTCTTCAAGAATGGTGATAAGATCTCTTATCCTGTCAGAGTACCAGCCCTTCTCTATATACTTTGGATACACACAAAGACGTTCACGCAGTTTGTAACCGGCAACTGTCTTTGCAAGACTTTCATATTCCGGCCATGGATGCTCTGGATTTACATAATCAATAGTCACCGGCGAAATTCCTCCAAGATCAGTCACCCCACATGGAATTATCTCACAAATATCAGCAAGGTTTGGAGGAATCTGGATAGAAATATCTTTAGGGAGTATTTCAGCCGCAAGGCCCACGGTATCTTTAAGTATTGCAGTTGTAGCCCCCGGTGTCTTCGCCATCTCTGTGCCCGGTTTTGGGCAGAAATTTTGAATAATTACTTCCTGAATATGGTCATAACGTTTGTGGAGATCAGCTATTACCTCAAGTGAATCAATTCTATCTTTTCGTGTTTCGCCAATTCCAAGGAGAAGTCCGGTTGTAAATGGTATCTGCAGACGTCCTGCCTCTTCAATCATCTCTATACGTATACGGGGATTCTTTCCCGGAGATTTTCGATGCGCCGGAATGTCAGCTGTTGTCTCAAGCATTAACCCCATACTTGCATTGACCTCTTTCAACCTTGCCATCTCCTCTGTTGTAAGAATGCCGGCATTGGTATGTGGAAGAAGCCCTGCGGCAATTGCAAGTTCTGACATCTCATAGCAATAATCAAGAATTGAATCATGTCCGACAGCCTGTAAATATGGCATAAATGAAGGCTCTTTTTCCGGGCGTTCACCAAAGGTAAAAAGTGCCTCTGTGCAGTTAGAATAAGAACCTTCTCTTAAAATTGAATTTATTTCATCACGTGAGAGGACACAGCCCTCTTTTGGTTGCTGTCGGAATGTACAATACCCACACCTGTTATGGCATACAAATGTTAGTGGAATGAAAACATTCCGGGAGTATGTTATCTCCCGCATGGTCATACCTCAAGTGTATTGTTCACAAACAGTTATTGATTGTCAATTGTTTTGAGGTAACAATGGAGCCCTTTTTTTGTCATTAAGCACTAATGGTAGTTAGATGAGTATTCCGGTAATAATTCCCTTTAAACCAATTCTACCAAAAAGTCGTTTATCTAACGTTTTAAATGAAGAGGAACGTGAAAACTTTGCTTTATGTATGCTCCATGATGTCGTGGCTGCAATAAGGGGTGCCGGATGTGAGCCACTCGTACTCTCAACAGCCCATTTTGAATCAGGGGATATTCCTGTAAAAATTGTGAATCAGGGGCTTAATGAGGCAATTGATCTATATTGCGCTGATAATTCATCTCCTGTTGCAATAATAATGGCAGATATTGCTCTTGCTAACAGTTCATCAATTAAAAACCTTACAAAAGATGATTCAGACCTTGCAATAGCTCCTGGAAGAGGAGGTGGCACAAATGCTGTTTATATCAGGATGGCAAAGACTTTTAAAGCACAATATTATGGAAAAAGTTTTGAAAAACATTGTAAATATGCAAGTGACAACAATCTTTCTCTTAGAATAGTTGATTCATTCAGACTATACTCAGATGTTGATGAGAAAGAGGATCTTGTGGAGGTACTTATTCATAACAATGGTGAATCAGCCCGTTATCTCAAAGGTATCGGATTTACAACAGATCTAAAGAGAAGCAGAATTGGAGTGGAGAGAAACTGAATAAAAAAATGAATAATAGATAATAATATTACTGCTGTTTTTTCCACTCTTTTAGAACTTCTGATCCTTCAGTAAAGACAAGATTATGCTTCTTTGCATATTCTCTTGCACCATCTTTTGTCAGAGCCTTACCTGTATTATCATCAAGCATCTCACAAATTGTTATCACTGGAGGAATGCCTGCAAGTTCTGCCATTGCAACCGAGAGTTCAGTCTGGCCATGACGCTGGTCTAATAGTTTTTCTGCGGCAATCAAAATTGGCATATGACCTGGCGTTCTGAACTTATCCTTAAATGCCACAGTCTCGCCATTCATCACTTTTTTTACTGAATCTGCAATATTATTTACTGTTAAGCACCGGTCATTATCAGTAATCCCTGTATAGGTATCTCTATGATTAACCCAGAGTGAGAATGATGAATTATTATTCGGATCATATGGAATATCACCAATCTTTTCTACAAGTGCACAATTATGTAAGACATCTCTTGCAAATGGAAGTCCAAGGGTTAAAGCAGCATTGTATGGAATTGCAGTGCATATAAGCCCTCCTCCATCATGTCTGAATGTGCAGATATCTTTCGCTGTAAGCATATCAGATCTGATAGCAAGATCAGTTTCACGTTCACGGTCATCAAAATCGTATAACAGGACAATTTCGCCCCTCTTTAAAGCTTCTAATGCATCTTTTATCATACTGTAATCTCCACATCAATTTCATCGCCGTCGGTGAGTGAAAATTCCTTTCTTAACCCTACCGGGGCAATAACTTCCATCATTTCATTAGGATAATGAGATCTTCCAGGAACTATTATCCCGCACGGAACATCTTTTATCAGGCATGGCAGAACACTTACTTCCCCAAAGGTCCGGCCTTCAGACTCAAAACCGCTGACCTTCTGCCAGGCAGAATGCACAAGTCTTTTCCGGCGTTCTGCTCCGGCATGAGAGAGTCGTATGTTTAAGGTTCCTGGATATGGACGAAACCCAAGAATCTTTTCGAATTGCTTTGCATATGGATCAAGGCTCATGTAATATGCTCCTTCACCAAGGCCTGATTCAACAACTCCGGGCATGATAATACTCTTACTCTTACCCCCGAAGAGACGGTAATAATCACAGTATTCACACCGGAGGAGAGACTCTCCTTCATCATCAATGATGATCTGCTG
>CAYSSW010000068.1:0-8348 GCA_964434005.1 uncultured Methanospirillum sp. | reverse complement strand
TTAGGAGGTTTTGCAAAAATGTTTTGTGCTTATACTTCGGGAGTTGAGGTTATAATTAATTAATAAATTCCATTTTATCTATGGAGGCTAATCAATATCCTCAAAAATCAATCACATCTTTTATCGGGGTTACTTTTTCTTTTGTAGTGGGCAAATCGCTATCATCATGTAATTTGGTGATATTCCTATTATAAGACATTTACACAATTTTTTAAAGAAAACAGGAAATAATTGGGGCAAAGAAAACATTATTAAGATAATTGATTGTCATTACTTTGATGATATCATTGTGAATCAGGTAATTCTCCCCCTTTTGGAAATTAGTTCATCAATTATTTGTCCTATCTGGAATTCATCCTCACTACCGGATACTTATCCTTATGGACATCATCGATATTTATGGACTACACTTATTGATATATTTTCTAAAATATTACATAACTTTTAAAATGAAATTTAAAAAATATCAGAATGGTAAATTATACACGTAAAAACAGATCTAACACAAGATTACAATATAAATCTCAAAAAAGTTTACGCCCCGACCGGGACTTGAACCCGGGTCAAAAGCTCCGCAGGCTTCTAGGATATCCACTACCCTATCGGGACTCGTGCTTATACAGATAGGGGACCAGCATATAAAAATGAATCGATTTGATTCACATTTCACTCTTAGTCTTAATGTGAAGTTTCACTATAATACCAATCGTTTCATTCGCTGAATCACGAATCGACATTGAATGGACAACTACATGTTTATAATTATTGTCAGTCATCTTCACTGCAATATGCTGCTTTACACCAAGAACTAAACTCTCTCTAATTACATCAAGGAAGGTATCATTGTACATCACATTTGCACGTGTATCATAAAACGCAAGATAACGCCCAATTGGCTTAGTTATCACATCATCACGGGTAACATTTAGAAGATGTTCTGCATATGGATTGATAAACAGGATACGCCCTTTGTTATCAAGGATAAAATATGCATCAAGATCAGAAAGTGCCTGTCTTGCAAGCTGCCTTGTTTTACTTGGCACATAATTCTTTGAACGCTTAAGCAACCTGTCATTATGGAGAGCAATATCAATATTGGAATACAAATCTTTTGCATTAAATGGTTTTATAATAAAACTTGCAGGTTCAGCTTCAATTGCCCGTTCAAGTGTCTTCTCATCATCCTGTGCTGATAAAAAAATTATGGGTATTTTAAAGATAGCATTTATAAACTTCGCAGCAGTAACACCATCAATCTTGCCATTAAGCTTGATATCCATCAGAATTACATCAGGAAGATGTTCTGCAGCCACATAAATTGCGTCCTCACCACTTGATACCTTCGCATCAACAAGGTATTCTTTTTGGATGAGAAATTTCTCAATAAGACTGGCAATAATCTCATCATCCTCGACAATCAATACTTCAGTGAGTCCGGTTTTCACTTGATCAAACATAATGTGCCTTCCATTATCCTAAGTCCTGCCGGAATCGGATGGTTGGATAATATTACCATTGTTCTACACATTTATGAACTATTCCAGTTGATTCGAATCCGCTAACATACTTCGAACAGTAATGATCTTATTTGTACTCCTTTTGTGTATACTTGTACTTCTCAGAATCCCCACCATGACTCACAATGTAAAACCATTCCCAGATTGACTTTAATGCTCCAAACTTTTCATATCGGCGCATTGAAAATCCTACCTTTAATTTGCGATTAAACTTGACTTTACCCAATTTTTTCATCCGAAGCGCAATCTCAAGATCATCTCCGGCATCTGATACCCGGTACATCCCTGCCTGCATAAAAGCATCTTTTCTAAAGGCACTGTTGCATCCAAGTGTGAAAAGTATAGTTCTTGTCAGGTATCCAATGTGTGCAAAAGTGTTTGCAAGAAAGAGAGAGATCTTATTTTTTATTCCTTTCTCAATCGGATAAACAGGCCCATATAACATAACTACAGATTGATCTTCAAAGCCTTTGGCGATTAATTCAAGATAGTTTTCGGGGAGTATTGTATCTGCATCAGTTGTGACAAGGATATCTCCTTTAGCCTTTACAGACCCGTCATTTCTTGCACCGCCAACTTTTGGACTTGTCTGAATGAATACTATATCGGCATATTTTTCGGCAATTTCTCTTGTATTGTCTTTTGAATTTCCATCAACTACAATTATCTCATAATTCTTCCGGGGAATACTCTGCTTTGTTATTGACTTTAAACAAGCCTCAATCCTTTCTCCTTCATTAAATGAAGGTATTATTACTGATATCATTCCATTAACTCCCGATATAATGCTATATGTTGTTTACAGATCCCTTCAATATCATATTTTTCGGTAGAGGGACGAGCCTTTGCAGCATATTTTTTAAGTTTTGAATCATCATTGAACATACTTTTTGTCTCATCAACTTCTGAAAAAAACATAATATTATCAGCATAGATCTCACGAAATTCGGGAATATCCCGCGCAATTACTGGAAGACCTGATGATAATGCCTCAAGCACAGCAAGCCCAAAAGTTTCTGCATAAGTTGGCGCAACAAATGCATCAGCAGCGCAGTATGCTTCAGATATATCATTAACAAATCCGGTAAACATCACATTTTCAGGGCAATGCCAAATCATTCTTTTAATCTTAAAGTAATCTTTTGAGACAAAACTATATGGAAAACCCCCAACCCAAATAAACCGAATTTCTGGGTTGAAAAGGGCCATATTCATAAAATCATAAAAACCTTTCCTGGGACTTATCTGAGCAACACTTAATACAACCTTTTCTGAAGGATCTATCTTCCAGAATTCTCTGAACCTTTCCCTCTTATCAGTATCTGGTTTGAAGAAATTCCTGTCAGTTCCATTAGAAATGCGGGTTACAGGGATCTCAGGAACCATCTCACGAACTTCATTCTCACAGGATTCAGAAATTGTAATGATATGATCAAATTTGCGATAAATTCGTGGATACTGATTATTAATCGCCCGGCTTAAAGCCAGATTTCCAAGATTTACACGTGGAGTTGAATGAGCTGTCAGAATTTTTGTCCCTGATGCAAGACGACGATTAAGGAGAGCAATCGGTCCAAATGTATGGTAATGAGAAATATCTGCATTTACCTTCTTTCTATCCCATGTGAGATTTATGCCGTCACAGCCCTCCTTCTTAATGCTTTTATAAACAGATCTTGCAACCGTTGAGCATCCTATATATTTAAAAATAAACATGTCTTCAACGACGTAATTAACATCCATCTTATCGGGCCTCCTTATCTGATAAAAAATTGAAGACAGACCTGATAATTCCGTCCATATTCAAATATTCAAACTGTGAAAAGCGGCCAAGAAGTGAAATACCAGTATCTCTGAAGTATGACCGAATAATTTCCATATTTTGTTGCCATTCCAGATCATACACAACATAAGCAAATGGGTTTCTAAAGACAACTGTTTCAATTACATCAGATGGACTAATAATTCCTGCTTTTCCAAAGTTATTCACAACATGTTCAATAATTTCCTTATCACTCATCTTTGAGATATCATCACCGTCATTGTAGGTAATTTCGGCAAGAACAGAAGAGCATCCATGAGGTGCCACATTATCTGAAAAGTTTGATGGAAAAGAGACACGATTTGCATATGAATGATCATTTCCTGGAAGATATACCCAAGAATAAGGGAGAGTTCTCCCATTAAGACCAATGCCGATACAAACTACTGAATTATATTTTAGCGCACAAATTGCATCATTTACTCTTTCAGGAATTTCTGACATTGCACTTAAAAGCCCTTGTAATGGTATTGTGCTTATCACTTTATCGGCAATAATTGTCTCTTTCCCGTCTGATATTTCCCATCTCCCGTTTACACTTTTTTTTACTGATCTTACAATAAATCCGGTTCTTATAAAATCATTAACAGGAACACAAATAGCCTTAATCAGGGCTTCTATGCCCCCATATATAGGATAAGAGAAAACAGCCTGATGAGTATACCCCTGTGTCTCTATCCCTACCGCCGATTTTATGATATCTTCTACAGGTGGGGTTGGCACTCGTCCTGCTACCCAGTGCATTGACATCTTATCAAGGGAATAATTCCAGATCTTCTCATTATAAGGAATCAGATATGCATCTCCGATCCCCTTTCCAAAGGTGTACAATATCCAGTCATGGAAATTTTTTGGATCTTTTACCTCTCCTTTTTCAATGGCTATCCGGTTTTTTATAAATTCATTGAGGCATGTAAAACAATCCTCTTTTGAAAGATCAGAAAGTCCATTTTCAAAAGGGTACCGGACATATCGATCTTTAAATCTTACTTTTGTATCTCGATCTCTTTCTCCCCGGTTATTTCCAAGTACTTTATGCATAAAGGACAAAACTTCAGTATCCCGGGAAAAAATGATATGAGAACCACCCATATCAAAAGTAAAACCATTTGCAGATATTGATCTACAAAGGCCACCCGGTCTTGAACTCTGTTCAAGAACAAGAACATCTTCGCCCTGCTCTTTGAGAAGACGCAAGAGGGTTACACCTGTAAGGCCTCCTCCGAGAATTACAGTTTTCACTTCTTACTAATAAGCATTCAGATAATAAAATTAGTATAGATACGATAGGAAATATGAACGAAATTTTGAAAGAGAAGATACGAAAAAATTTAATGGGTAATAACGGTTATCCGCCGTGTAAGGCTTTTATGAACTCTCTGTTCAAAAAAGAACAAGATATCAAAGTACTGTGAAACTATTTGCCTGATATCTCTATGAGTTACAATAACAGAACACATTCCCGGTTTAGTTACACGGCGGATCTCTGCAAGTGCTCCATGATACAGCGAATCAAGGCCATCACCAATAATCAGCACAGACTGACCATAAGGAAAATCTGACACCACATGATCTATTGAGTTATCAGGAAATGGCAATGCACATGCATCAGCTACAAAGAAAGCTGAATTTATGAGATTTTGCCTTGCACCACAGATCATTTCAGGATCTGCATCTGTCCCAATAGCAAGTCCACCTATCATATCAGCCTCTATCATTATTCCGCCGGTTCCGCAAAACAGATCAAGAATAGAATCTCCTTCCTGTGCACATGAAAGATTTATAAGAGATCTTGCCATTCTTGGCATCATTACACCAGGATGGAAAAATGGTCTGTTTCCAGGTTTTCGGTCATGATATGGTTTTCTGTCTAACTCAAAGAACTGTTCTCCAAAAAAGATCATACCATCTGTTACAATCGCACGATATATCTTTTCAGGATTTGAAAGAGAAACCGGGCCATTTATCTTTGTGCCAATTAATTTTTCAAGCTCTACAGTTGGAACATCAAGGCCTGAATCAACCATCTTTTTTACACGCCCACAAAACGGTTTATCTGTATTTATGTTAAGTGAATCAAGGAGTGCTTCAAATGCATCATAATCAGCAATAGAACTTCCAAGGAAGTACATTGCCCGATGAGTATACGCAAGCCGATAAATTTGATCAGGGACGGCGATATCGACAATTGCAACCTGTGTATAAGATTCAATTACCTCTGCAACCGACGCAATTTCGGCCTTTGGTATATCCGGATGCTCACCTGAAAGTTCAAGAATTAGTTTCACGTCTGCATATATTTGTCAAAGAAGAAAAAGAAAGTACCTGATATCAGGGTCTCAGTATAGAAATTATTATTTAAGATACACCGGCAAGGGCTGTGTTTATCTTTTCAAGCAGTATTGTTTGAGTAAATGGCTTCACAATGTAGCCTGAAGCGCCTAATGCCAGTGCCTCTTTAATATGATGTGACTGTTCAGATGCGGTGCACATCACTACCTTTGTATCAGGCTTAATTGTTTTCAGCTCCTTTAATACTTCTATTCCGCTACAGTCAGGCATGAGAATATCAAGAATAACAAGATCAGGTGCAAGGTCAGTAAATTTTTCGATTGCTTCATTACCTGTTCCAGCTTCTCCTACAATCTCATGGCCCCCATTCTTTGCCATGATACCGATAAGCCGCCTCATATATGCAGCATCATCTACCAGAAGGAGCTTGCCCATGTTATACCATTACCTCTTACCGTGTTAAATGTTTTGTTATTTATAAAAAAATTAGATGAAGTTCTCTTTGATGGATTCAAAAAATCCTTTTTTATCTCCATCAGCGGACTTTGTATGTCCTTCTAACTCCATAATCTTTGTATAGAGTTCTTTTACTTCATTAGATAGATTTTTCGGGATAACTACATCGACCTGAACTAAAAGATCTCCCGGCCGACCACGCTTTCTGATACCTTCCCCTGAAAGGCGTAAGCGTTTTCCTGGCTGTGTGCCAGCTGGGACCTTTACCTCAAGTTTTCGGTCATCTATCGTATTTACATTGATAAGTGTTCCAAGTACTGCCTGGGCTGGTGTAATCTGAATAGATATCAGAAGAGTATCACCTTCCCGCTTAAAACGGGAGTCAGCCTTTACATGAATCTCTAAAAAGAGATCTCCATTCTGAGCTCCCATCTCTCCTGCTTCGCCATACCCTTCAAGACGCATTCTCATTCCAGTCTCAACACCTGCTGGTATGTGTACAGATACTGAGCGTTTTACCTTTTTACTTCCTGTTCCGTTACAATCCGGACATTTTTTCTCAGGAACTTTTCCACGCCCGCTGCAATTATCACATGTAGACTGCCTGACAAAGTTACCAAATGGCGTTCTTGTTGCCTGTTTTATCTGACCACTACCATTACATTTTGGACAGGTCTTTGTCTTCTTTGTCTCAGATCCCGTTCCATTACACTTTTTGCAGGCTTCGGGATGCATTACATCAATATCTTTGTCAACCCCAAAGACAGCATCCTTTAAGGAGATATCAAGCCTCATTAAGAGATCATCACCACTCCGTGGACCTCTTGATCTTCCACTTCCGCCAAATCCTCCGAAAAAGTCAAAGATGTCTCCAAAACCGGAAAAGTCGGCATTAAAGCCTCCGCCATATCCTCCTCCGCCATAGGACCCTTTTGAAGCATTTGTGAAATTCTCATGCCCAAGGTGATCATACTGCGCCCTCTTCTGTGAATCAGAGAGAACGCTGTATGCCTCATTAATCTCTTTGAACTTTTCCTCAGCACCAGGATCTTTGTTTACATCAGGATGAAATTTCCTTGCAAGGTTGCGGTAGGCCTTTTTAAGTTCCTGTTCATCCGCCGTTCGCGAGACTCCAAGAGTCTCGTAATAATCCGCAACCATATTGTTCTTCCTCTACTCCTTCTTCTCGGTAAAGTCTGCATCTACCACATTATCTGAATCTGATTTTTCTCCGCCGTTTCCTTCAGGCTGTTCTTTTGCAGCCTGTTCCTGTTGGACTTTCTGATAGATCTTTGTGGTTACCTTATAGACAGCTTCAGTCAATTCTTCCATTGCTTTCTTGATGACATCGGTATCAGTGCCTTCAAGAGCAGTTTTCACTGAGGTTATATGTTCATTGATTGAAGTCTTGTCCTCTTCTTCAATCTTATCCTCACTCTCTTTCAGAAGCTTTTCTGCTGTGAAGACTGCCATATCGGCATTGTTGCGGATTTCTATCTCCTCTTTCTTCTTAGTATCTTCCTCTTCAAACTTCTTGGCATCATCTACCATCCGGTTAATCTCATCATCAGAGAGCTTCTTGCTGCCTTTGATTGTGATGGTCTGCTCATTGCCGGATCCAAGATCTTTTGCAGAGACGTGAATGATACCATTTGCATCAATATCAAAGGTAACTTCAATCTGTGGAATTCCACGTGGAGCTGGAGGAATTCCTGTTAACATGAACTTTCCAAGGGTAAAGTTATCAGCTGCAAGCTTACGTTCACCCTGAACTACGTGAATTTCAACGGATGTCTGATTATCGGCAGCTGTAGAGAAGATCTGACTCTTCTTTGTTGGAATTGTTGTGTTCCGGTCAATAATCGGAGTTGCAATACCTCCAAGTGTCTCAATTGAGAGGGTTAAAGGTGTTACATCAAGCAGCACAATATCACTTGTGTCACCAGCAAGTACACTTCCCTGAATTGATGCACCAATTGCCACACATTCATCAGGGTTAATTCCTTTATCAGGTTCTTTTCCAAGAATATTCTTTACTTCCTGCATCACTAGAGGCACACGGGTAGACCCACCAACAAGAAGCACACGATCAATATCCTTTCCAGTAAGACCTGCATCAGAGAGTGCCTGTTTGACAGGAGTTATTGTTGACTCAACAAGGTCACCAATCAGTTTTTCGAACTGTGCTCTTGTAAGGTCTACGTCAAGGAACTTAGGCCCGGTTGAATCGGTTGTGATATAAGGCAGGTTTACGTTTGTCT
>CAYSSW010000067.1:0-8352 GCA_964434005.1 uncultured Methanospirillum sp. | reverse complement strand
CTTACCTGCATCCTTTGTTGCCTGTCTCTGTGCATCATTAAAGTATGCTGGAACAGTGATTACCGCCTTTTTGATCTCTTCACCAAGGTATGCTTCTGCATCGGTCTTCAGTTTCTGTAGGACCATTGCAGATATTTCCTGTGGAGTATAGGCTTTTCCACCGATATTGAACTTTTTCTCGGTTCCCATACTCCTCTTTACGGAGATTACAGTATTCTGATGGTTTGTAATTGCCTGTCTCTTTGCAAGGCTTCCGACAAGCCTCTCACCATCTTTTGTAAAAGCCACAACTGATGGTGTTGTTCTTGCTCCTTCTGCATTAGGAATTACAACAGGTTTTCCACCTTCCATAATTGACATGCATGAATTAGTTGTTCCAAGGTCAATTCCAAGAATTTTTTCATTTGCCATGATTTTACTCCTTATTTTTAATATAATTCAATTTTTCGTTACTGTGTTTCTGATGGAGAGAGATCCTTACCTTTTGATACTGCAACTTTTGCACATCTGATAACCTTTTCATCCATGTAATATCCTTTTGCTACTTCATCACATACAATGCCCTCATCATATTCAGATGGGATATAGGCAATTGCCTCATGTATTGTTGGATCAAAGGATTTTCCTATAGATTCAAAGGGTTTGATTCCATGCTTTTCGAGAATTGTCGTAAAGAGTTTGCTTATCTGAACAAGTCCCTCATGTTTTCCGCCGTCTGCCATATTGGCCCGCAGGAGACCGTCTGCCACTTCAAGCATATCATTTACAAATCCTCCAACTGCCTTTAAAACTTTAAGTTCACTGTCTTTTACAGATCGCTTTCGAAAGTTTTCAAAGTCAGCAGCAAGTCGTAGGTACTTTTCATTAAGCTCATCGTAATCTCTTTGAAGAGATTGTTCTGGAGTTAACTCCGGAGGTGTACTCTCCAGAGTGGAATTCTCCGGATTTTCACTCTCCTGTTGACCTTCGCCGGCCTGTTTCAATTCATCTCCATCGTTGTCAGTCATACACTTACACTACATATGTTGTATTGTAAGTCTATATTAATCTTTTGCATATGGCGAGATGGATCACATATATACAATTGCTAAATGAAAACAGTTTAGTGAGAAATTTGACGACTAATATTCAAATAGAGCAAAAATTAAGAGGGGTTTTGATCTGTTCAAAATTAACTTCAGGTTAGTGTTTCAGAACAGGCGTATAGTGAGCGACTCAACGAGAATTGACATCATATTTATCAGAAAAGAGGTTGTAACAGCCTGACCGGGCTTTAATGAGAGCAAAAAATCAGGAGTCACGCTTCCACCATAAACACACCTGCCTCAATTGGGAGGGCTGGCATTATAAATCAGGTAATGATAATTGGCCATCGGATTGGCAAATATTTGATAAAACCGCGGTTATAATAGTTCTAAAATTTATTATGTTAATACTATCAACGTTATGTGACCAGTTATATGAGTGCTAATAAAGAAGATTCAGGTCATTCTCTTCATCTTTTAATACATCATAATAACAAAAGAGACCAGAGGTAACCCCAAAAAAGAAAAAAAACCTATTTCCCAATTCATTCGAAAATACTATCAATACTGGTTCCATTGGTAAAAGTAACATTTCTGTCAGTCTGGTTTACTTCAAAAACATCATCGTTAAGCTTTAGAATGGTCAGATTTACATGTATTTTGTCATATCCAATGTCTTTTTCATAACTTCCGGCAACATTAAAGGTATTATCTGAAACCACCATTGAAAGATTACGAAGATAGTCCCCATGGGCGATATTTTTGAATTCACCCTGATCATTGGTAAGATCCATTGTTTTAACTTCAGTATTATTAATAGCATAAAGTTTGAATCCATCAAGTTTGTATCCACCACCAAAAGTCCCATTTACCACAGGTACAGCAGAATCAAGCCCATATATTGAACTGCCTGCAATGATTAGGTAATCTGGATATTCATCAATATTTACAATCTGGTAATCATAGTAAATAATCTCCCGGTTTTCATCAATAATGTCTGCAAATGCAGTTAATGGCAGGATTGTGACAATAACCATCAGGATAATGTATATTTTACTCATGAATTCTAATAGGGCAGATCAGATGATATACATTATCATGGCTTTCTGACACCTCCAACCAGAAATCTACATAGTTCATAAAAAGGACTCTTATAACTTCAGTAAATGTATCATAACAGATGCATAATGAATGACCCAAAAAGAGTTGACATTGTATTTATAATAAAAGAGAGTCCAACGGCCTTGCAGGGTTTTAATGAGAGTAATAGTTTTAAGAGTAACGCTTCGACAATAAACACACCTGCTTCTATTGGGAGGATTGGTACATCATGAATCAGGTAAAGATAATTGGCCAGTGGATTGGTGAAGGCATTAATTAAGACAGCGGTTATGAATAACTCTAAAAAATTTTTTCGAATTAATATTATTATTACAATGTACTCTATGATTAGGGTAAGAAGAAAGACAAATATCAGAGATGGAAGAAGATTCATACCCTTCTCCTCAATATTAAAAGTATTATACTAAAAAAAGAGATCAGTGGGATCCCAAAAAACCAGAAAAAAAGGAGACTTATTTCCGAATTCATTCGAACGTATTGATTATACTCATTTCTTTGGTGAAAGCACCGGTTTGATCAGTCATGTTTAATTCAAACACCTCATTATAAAACTTTAGAAAGGTCAGATTAACATGAACCCGGTAACAATCAGGGTCTTTATCAAAACTTCTGATAGTTCTAAAGATATTACCGGTTACCATTGAAAGATTACGAAGATAATCAGTATCTGTGAAATTTTCCTTCTTATACAGGTCATAATTAAAATTCATTGTTTTCAGCATCTTTATTTGTATAAATCTTGATTTATCAATTTTTTACCCAAAACCGTTAAAATCCTATTAACACAGGCATGATTGAATAAAATCCGTATATCACACAGTTTTAACGATAGGGTAATTTGGATATTTGTAAACATTTACTTTCTGGTAATCATAACTGAAAAATCCAGGGTTTTATCAGGATAATGCAGATATAATTAATTGTAAGATAAAAATACCATTGCCAGCCGGACAATGTATACCTTACCCGATAAGTCTAATACAGTATATCAGATTGTATATCAAATAGTTACTTTTTGGGAGATTGCATTCAGTAAGAAATCCGCGGGATTCTATTAATAAGAAATTCAAATTTCTGCTTCGCAGAGAGGATTTTTTTGTAGGGTCCAATTTTATTTCTCCGATTATAACCTATTTTCACCCGCGAGAGATGTTTGATAGATCAGTATGCAACAGGTAACAATCTGTACCTACATTTAATCCAATTGGTTTTTGTTTTTAAAATATATCTAATTTTATGAATATTTTGTAAAAACAGTCCAATTTTTTCGCGCTCCAGTCGAAACTAAGGGGTTCGAATAGTTGATATACACAAAATTACATGAATCAAAACCAGCAAAATCCAGACATATTATCAAATTATATTCTCATTTTGAACGCCGCGTTGTTATAATAATCATTATCTCATAAGGACCGTTATCTGAAAAGATCTTGTCTAACGATTTAGACCAGTTTTCTATCAGATATAAATGGAAATCATGAGGCAGGAATAGATATTTTTTGATGCCCAAAAATTTGCTCATACACACTATTTAAGATCAAATATATTCACTTATTTTTATATCGACAATACTTCGTTTTTTAACAAAATAGACGCAAATATTTTCGCGCTCCTGTAGAAATGAAGGGGTTATAAAACCATAGAAAATGTATTGAGACAACAAGAACAATATAAATCCATGAGTTTGAAATATGATATTATCTCAACAATAACAGTTCTCTTTCTGTTGATCTCTTTTAGTGGCTTTACAATTGCTGCTGATAATACAACAGAGGGCATTATTGAGATAATAACGCCTGATGAAGTTGAGATGGGGGATCAGTTTACAGTGGAGGTTGTACTCGCTCCATCAGCACCGGTTCTATTATCTGATGAAGTTACTCTTATTGTAAGGACTCCTGGATCAAGCAGAGCAAGCCCTTTGATTACTCTTACACCTGATAATGATGGTTTATATGAGACAACAATACTTGCTGATGTTACCGGTGCATGGACAATTACTGCAAAATATGGAGATGCATCCAAAATTGCAGAACTTAGTGTAGTTCCTCGAAATGACATGATTAAGACAAAACTTGATCTAAACCCATATGGTTCAAGAGTTGAAGTAATGGGAAACGTTCAGATGTCAGGCCGATTAACTGGGCCAGACGGACAGGGAATACCATACCAGGATATATCGTATGAAGTCGGCCTTCCATCTTTTACATGGGGAGGACTTGATTACAGCGACAATGATCGGGTATGGTCTGCTTATGGAACTACAAAAACCAGCAAATCAGGACAGTATACCTTTTCATTTAAGGCATATGACAATGGTATCTATGGAGTTCGAACAAAGTTTGCCGGCGATGAAACATATGCTCCATCAAGTAGTAAAACCGTGCATTTCAGATCAGGATAAATCAAGATTAACATTTTTCTTTTTTACAAGTATTTATGAAGCGTTTTGTCTGAAATTGGACTTCTCGTAGCTCTTTTAATAAATTATCTAAAACAGGTGATTCACAAGAAATTTATCTAAATTGGTGTTTCTTTAGATACAGAGTGTCATTCACAGTTTTCAAGATTCTTGGCTTGAAGTTTCATTGAACTTTTCTGTTAGAGTTTCGTTCAATGTTTACAGTGAGATTGTTGAACTGTTTCTTCAAAGAACTTCATTCATAAACTGTCCAATAACAGTACACATGACTTGGCTTTATTATCATAAAGATTCTCTTTTTAGGTTTGATACATTGCCAGGTTCCTAAATTTACCAAATTATTGATGAAATTAGGAGATTCACTTATAGAGAAATTACTTTAGACTATCGTCTATTTTCAGATAAAAATTAAAAAATTGAAGGAAATTTTGTGAAGATGTCATACGAGCACTTTTCATACATAGACTGCCGGTTATCAGGATGATAGCACAGATTGGAGGACATGAACTTATACATCTGTAGGAGGGGGGATGGATTGTTCAGTTGTGTCTATCCCTGACAGAACCTGCCGCCCGTGTGACATACAATTATTGGCAGAAACAGCAGATAAACAATATAGCGAAAACTGCAAATAACTGGTCGTGAACCAAATAAACCCGAATTTCAGACCAGTCTTTAATTTTGTTATAAATATACCCATAAAAGGATGATAAAAGTCTGACTACCCTTCAGAAAATAAACTGAACAGGTATTCTTGAATCGACATGATTGTAACCCATATAGGGGTTATTTTCTGAAACCAAGGATGTCGCAACTGTAAAAACTGGTTGCAACTACAGGAATAGACAATAAAACTAACAGATCTCTATCTGATAACGCGAAAGATTCACCTTTGTAACTCACATATAGAAGTCATAAGATAAGGATGTCAGACCTTTTTCTACAAACATTTTATGACTTCAATCTTCTGGATTAAATATACATATTTATAATAAAAAAGTCGCTACTTTTATCTTTTAAGCAAACATTCCCTTAATATATGGCAGGCTGATAATTGACCTGTGAAAGGATAATAAAGATGAACTTTTCTATATCAGGAATTAAACAAATCTGGAATGATATTTCCATTGAAAAGAAGATTAATGTCATTTGTATGCTTCTTGTCATTGGGCCGGTATTAGTACTTGGTTTTGTTGCATACAACAGTGTAGTTGCTGCTCAGTATAATGATATGGAGTCCAATCTTGGATTACATACTGATAGTGTCCATGAAGCAACAGAAGCCGTCTATTCAAATGTAGAAACCAAATTATCAGGCGATCTGAATATTCTCGAACGAATAGTTAAGGAAAAAGGAGCTATTACTTTAACTGATGGGAAACTTACCGCCGGAAACTACAATCTTTTCAATGATACAAAAATAGTTGATGAGATGCAGACTCTTGTAGGTGACGCTGCGACAATATTTCGAAAAGATGGCGATAAAGCCGTTCGTGTATCCACAAACATTATCAGTAATGATGGAAAAAGGGCGATTGGAACTACCCTGTCACAGGAAGTCTATGATAAAGTCATAGGAAAAGGCGAAACATATGTTGGACAGGCAAAAATTTTAGATGAAAACTATCTGACAGCATATAAACCACTTAAAGACAATTCCGGATCTATCATTGGAGCCCTCTTTGTTGGAGTTGATCAGAACCAGACGTTTGCAGATCTTGAAGAAAAGATTAATCAGAGGGTACTAGGCAGCACAGGTTATGTCTATGTGCTTGCAAGTGATGGTGAAACACTGATATCAAAGTCCAAAAAAGGCTGTAATGACTCAAATTTACCATTCATCCATGAAATAATAACCACAAAGAATGGATTTATCAAATACCAGTATAATGGACTTAACAGGGCCGCTAAATATACATACTTTGAACCACTTGACTGGATTATTGTTGCAACTGTTGAACCTGAAGATTATGCCAATTATGTAGATCAGGTTAGAAATGCAATAATTATTGTAATCATTCTTGGAATCATCGCCGGTGCAATCATTTCAAGGTTGTTTGGAAGATATATCATCAAACGTATGAACAATCTGATAGATCTCGCAGATCATGTGACTGCCGGAGATCTCTCAAAGGCTAATGCTACTTCAGATGCAAAGGATGAGATTGGAACACTTGCCAGATCCTTTAACGAAGTTGTTGCGACCTTTGAAAAATTCAAGAATGAAATACAAAATATCAGCCTTGCTATTTCTAAAGGTAGACTTGATGAAAGAGGCGATACTGAAAAATTCCAGGGTGATTATGCCTCAATCATTGGAGGAGTGAACAATATTGTTGATATCATGGCAATGCCCTTAAAAGAGGGAATGGTTCTCTCAAAAAAATATGCTGATGGTGATTTCACTGCAAGATTTGACGATTCTTTAAAATTAGAGGGGCATTTTGCAGAATATAAGGATGCTTTAAACACCATTGGAACTGACATTTCAGTTGTAATTGCTGAGATTATGAATGAACTTGCGACATTAAACAGTGTTGCAGGCAATATTTCAGGATTTGTTCAAAAAGCAGCCGAAGAAGTTACTGTTGCAGAAAAAAGTATTGATGATGTATCAAATGGAACAGCTCAGGTGGCACAAATTGCTGAATCTGTAAGTCATCTTGCTGATGTGAGTGGATCTACAACAAAGCAGATAGATGGTGCAATGCAGGATCTGTTAAACACTGTTGCAGATGTTGCAAATAATATGAATGGAGTCACAAATCTGACTGGAAATGCACTCGAACTGCTTGATAACGGAAAGATTGTAGCCGGAAAAGCAGAAACCGGAATGCACAATATCCTTGAATCATCAGGAAAGATTGAGACCATGATAACCGATATCAACAGTCAGATGATAGAAATTGTCAGAATCGTTGATATTATCAGTTCAATATCAGAACAGACAAACCTGCTTGCATTAAATGCGGCAATAGAAGCTGCAAGAGCAGGTGATGCAGGTCTTGGATTTGCAGTTGTCGCTGGAGAAGTAAAAGACCTTGCAACAGGTTCACAGAAATCTGCTGAGAATATTGCATCAATTATAGATAACCTCCAGAAGAAGACCGTGATGATCTCAGATGCTGTAAAAATGTCACTTGAAGAGGTCACAACCGGCACTGAAGCTGTAAGAGAGACCCTGACGGTCTTTAATGATGTTGTTGGATCGATGGAAGAGATCAACAAAAACATGAATGATGTAGCGGCTGCAAGTGAGGAACAGACAGCTTCTGTTGAGGAGATTACAGCAACGGTCAGTAGTTTTGGAGAAATGGTCAAAGATACAGCAAAAGAGGCTACAAATCTTGCAGCAGCAAGTGAAGAGTCATCAGCCGGTGTCGGACAGATTCTTGAGATGGTGAGTACTGTTGAAACCTCAATGAATGAGATATCCGATGTTGTTGGCCGCGCTTATGATTCGGCAGCAAAAATTACTGAAAAAACTGAAAAATTCAAAATTTAATTTTTTTAACCCGCTTCTTTAAAATTTGATATATCATCTTCTTTTTTCATTAAGCAACTCATATATAGTATACATCCCAAATATGAGATCATGACAGCACCCGAAGATCTTGAGTGTCTAAAAAAAATAGCTCTTCTGGGTGGTCTGAATGGTTCGGTTTTTTTAAATTCGCAGACGCTTGGTTCTGAACTTTGTATCAGTCCTCAAACAGCATCAAGACGTCTTAAATCACTTGAATCAGCTGGACTAATTAAACGAACTATTCAGGCTGAAGGCCA
>CAYSSW010000066.1:5165-8598 GCA_964434005.1 uncultured Methanospirillum sp. | reverse complement strand
GTCCTGAACCTTCTGGTATGCAGTGTAGCTTACAGGAAGAGCTCCCATATCGCATGCTCCCTGCACATTATTCTGGCCACGAAGTGCATTTACACCAGTTCCCGGCCGTCCAAGGTTTCCACAGAGCATCTGAAGGTGAGCACAGGACTTAACATTGTCCACACCTGTTGTGTGCTGGGTAATTCCCATTGAGTATAGAAGAGCGGTTGCTCCAGATTTTGCAATCCATTCAGCAGCTGTTAAGAGTTTATCAACCGGAATATTTGTAATCGCAGAGACACTTTCCGGAGCATAATCAGGCTTCATCACTTCAGCTTTAAGTTCTTCAAAGCCATTTACACGGTTCTTTATAAACTCTTTATTTTCCCAGCCGTTTTCAATTATGATATGCATTATTCCATTGAGAAGTTCTACATCAGTACCTGATCTGAACTGTAGATATAAATCGGCCTGTTTTCCGGTTGGAGTCAGACGTGGATCAGCATAGATGAATTTGGCACCGCGAAGTTTTGCTTCCATGGCTCTGCGGCCAATAAGTGGGTGCTGTTCAAATGTATTGCTACCAATGATGAAGACACATTTTGCATCGGCTATATCTCCGATTGAATTTGTCATTGCTCCTGAGCCAAAAACCGCTGCAAGTCCTGCAACTGTTGAAGCATGACAAAGACGTGCACAATGATCAATATGGCGGGTTTTGAACACTCCTCTTGCGAATTTCATCATTGCATAATTGTCTTCATTTGAAGTTCTTGCTGATGCAAGACAGGCACATTCATCGGGTTTGAATGTTTTAAACTTTGAAGCGATGAGTTTTATTGCCTCATCCCATGTTGCCTCAACAAATTTTCCGTCTTTTTTAATTAGTGGAGTTTTAAGTCGGTCTTTACTGTTGATAAATTCGTGGGCATAGATTCCTTTCGGACAGACACGGCCCTCGTTCACAGGTGAACGGGTATATGGGGCAGTGCCAACGACCTTTCCATCTTTAACCACGAGGTTAAATGAACAACCCGTTCCACAATACGGGCATGTAGTCTGGACATATTTCAGTTCCATAATCGGCTCCTCGGCAACTAATTATCATATGTATGATAATTTAAAGTTTACGAATGTTAGCCAATATTTGTTTAATAGTGGTGGAAGTCAGAACCTCAGTTAAATAGTATTGCTGTTAATTGTGGGTAAAAGTTAACTCATATATATAGACTGAATATTTGGAAGAGATATCCATGCTTAAAAGATTAATTATACTACAACTAATAGTTGAAAAAAAGCGCAGATGGTGAAAGAAAGAAAAAATTAGATGTATCGGACAGAACCAGTATCATTTACCCTGTATCCACCAAGGTTTATAAGTACTGCTTTAAACTCATCTGTTCCAATAATTTTAGCAATATTCCGGACTCTTCTGTCAGTTTCAAAGATTGTTTTTGTAGTTGCCAGTTCATAACGTTCGACACCGACCGGGGAAAAGTCAAGGCCAAATGCTTTTGCAGAACTATAAACTGCCATACCAAGATCAGCTTCTCCGGATTTGACTGCAAGACATACAGCTGAGTGAGTTGTTGCTTCATGGTCATATCCAGATATTGTAGAAGGTTCAATGCCCATATCTTTTAGTTTTTTGTCAAAAAGAACTCTCGTTCCTGATCCACGTTGTCTGTTTATAAACTTCTTTTGGAGAATATCTTCAAAATTCAGATTATTCTGGGATACTATTCCCTGTTCACGCTCTGCAACGGTGATTAAAACCATTTCTTCACCGGCAAAATATTTTTGGAGATATGGGACATTGTACTCCCCATTCTCTGCTAAAAGGTGTGTTGGGGCAAGATGACAAAAGCCTCTTTTCAGAGCCATAAGTCCTCCCATACTTCCAACATGTGAAGAGCAGATCCTAATACCATATGGTGATGCAAGTGTTGCAAGATAGTCAATAACAGGATCATGACTTCCGGTTATCAACAGGGTTTCGTCTGCAATACTTTTTGGAACTGTAAGCGTTACCTCTACATGTTTACCTGCTTCAAAACCTTCCGAATTTTTTGGTATCTTCAGATATCCATTTGATCTTACCATGCTCATCATTATCCCTGATCCCCTTGATAATGGAGTTGTTACATATTCATCTCTAATATGGCCGGTACATGTCAGGACAAATTCATCTGTTCCAACTTCTTTAGTGAGATCAATTGCAAGACGAGCTGTTACGCTCCATGTTTCAGGAACCGGAAAACCAAAACTGTGAATTATTGGAGTAATTATTTCCCGAAGAATTGTGTGACAGGCGACAGGATATCCAGGAATTCCAATCACCGGTTTATTCATGATCTTTCCAATAATTACCGGTTTTGCAGGTTTTATTGCGATTCCATGAACTAATACTTCTCCAAGGTTTTCAATGACTGAAGACGTATAATCTCTGGTTCCTTTTGATGATCCAGCAGATATTATAATGATATCATTATCCTTAACTGCCAGTTTGAGAGCGTTTTCAATTAAAATTCTGTCATCAGCAACAATTGGATAGTTTGTAACAGTAATTTTCATTGATTTGAGCAATGCCGTTGCCAACTGCATGTTGCTCTCAATAACCTGACCAGGGAGGGGTTTGGTTCCGATTGGTACTATTTCACTTCCGGTTGGAATTAAGGCAACTCTTAAACTTTTTACCGGGACCTCAGAAACACCATATGCACATAAGGCTGCAACATCCTCTGGCTTTATTTTGTGATGCTCTGGAATTATCATCTCTGTTGCTGCGATATCTTCCCCAACCGGCCTTATACACTGCCATGGATGAGCCGGTTTTCGAATTATCCAACCATCTTCACTCTCCTCGGCATCTTCTATCATAATTATAGCATCATGAAGATCAGGGACAATATTTCCGGTGTTGATTCTGATTCCCTGAACAGTAATTGGGTTTTGTTCTGATGCAGATGTGGTATCATTACTGTTTACTGCAATACCATCCATTGCTGCAAGATGAAATGATGGAATAGATTCTTCAGCAAAAACAGGTTTTGCCGTAGTATATCCATTGCATTCTGATACTGGGACGGTTTTTATGTTACAGTTATATGAAAAAGAATTCTTAAGAATTAAAAGTGCTTCATCTAAAGAGATGAGATTTAAAAATCTTGTTGACTTTACCATAATATTACTTCAACCTCTGCACCGGTTTCAAGACCTTCATTATCTGCTTTGCAGACTATATATCCGTCAGAATTGACAAGTGTGTTAATAAGGCCGGATTTTCCAAATATTGGGTTTACTTCATATTCATTATTGCCTTTTTTGATTGTTACTCTGATAAAATCATCACGACCATGAGTTCCGTGAACAGCGGATACAAGTCTTCCAGTTATTGTTCTCTTTGTAGTTTTGGTATTCTGCATTCTGTCTATCAGATCACCTATAAGAGTAT
>CAYSSW010000066.1:0-5155 GCA_964434005.1 uncultured Methanospirillum sp. | reverse complement strand
GAACCATATATGCAGCCGCCGGATGGCCTGGAAGTCCGATTACCGGGATGTTTTTATCATCTTTTTTACAGACACCGATAATTGTTGGTTTTCCAGGTGCCATTGCTATTCCATGGACAATTACAGATCCTTTAGTTTCTATGACCATGGCAGTTTTATCAAGTTCGCCTTTAGAGCTTCCACCGGATAGCAGGATTAAGTCAGAAGTTTCAAGTGCATTATTTAGGGTGGATGTAAGTTCTTCAAAACTATCCGGGATAATTCCAATGATATCAGGCACTGCTCCATGTTCTAAGACAAAACCTGCAGATAATGAGGAGTTAGTATCCCGAATTTCTCCTTTTTCAGGAATTTTTGAAACCGGGATAATCTCATCACCTGTTGATATTATTGCTACCCTGATTTTTTTATAAACCGGCACAGATGTAATTCCACATGCAGCAAGAACTCCTGCCTGACGTGAGGTTATTTTTATGCCGGATGTAAGGGCGGGTTGATTAATTGAAAAATCCTCCCCTCTCCTGATTACATTTTCAAAGGCAGATACTGTTTTTTTAACAAAAATTTCACCCATCTCTTCAGTATTCTCTATCATTACAACTGCATCAGAACCACATGGAAGCTTCCCTCCGGTCGGGATATAAATGGTATTTCCTAATCCTGTAAGGCTTGGAGGATTTTCTCCCATTTTAATACGGTATAGTAGATTAAATGGAGATGGAAGTGATTCTGATGCTCCTATTGTCTCAACAGATTTAACGGCAAAGCCATCAACTGTTGATCTATCAAATCCCGGAACATCAACATCAGAATAGATATCTCTTGCAAGAATTCTGCCATAAGATTCCTGAAGTGGAACCAGTTCGATTTCATTAACTATTTCAATTGACTTCAGGATCTCTATTACTTCTTTTAATGGATTAAGTGTCAAAAATCTGTTCATTTAAAACATCCAAGTTGGCATGTTCTGATTTTTATAATTTTTTTATCACAATAAGAGGCAATTTCTGAAATTGGCACATTATAACTTTCGGAGATTTTAAAAGCAATCTTACAGGTTATATATGTTTCAATGCCTTCTTTATCAAAGATATCAGATAAATTTTCTTCGGAGTTCACAATAGATATTTGGTTTCAGTGAACTTATATCATAGGATTTAGATGTCCGATGAGCTTGGACTTACCTCATTTGTAAGTGGGATATTACAGATTTTTAATACTTCTTCCTGTGTAATATTGTAATTATATCGCTTTCTACCAAAGAGATCAGAGAGATAACAGATAGAAAGAGGAACAGGTACACCAAATATTTCTGCATAACTCACCGGTGGAAGCGAACGTCCAGAAAAGTTTCTGATAGTTCCACGGTCAACGACAACACCAATCTCCTGAAGAATTTTTGCAGTATGATTGTATGGATGGATTCTTGCAATTGTCATGCAGAGATCAATTACAGGTGATCCAAATTTAGTGTCCGGATAGAAAGGAGCCTTAGCGTAACAGAGTTTTCCACAGTCTCTACAGTAATATCTTGTTACTTTTACACTGATAATTCGTTTTTCATCATTATCTGTAACAGTTGCAAAACGTTTTGCTCTGATATCATGAAATTTTAAAGGACCTTTGCAAAAAGGGCAATGTGAGAGAAGTGAAAATTCCATACCATCAATTCCTGTAAGGCCGGTTAGCACAAGACTTGTCAGTATTGAAGGGATTTTCACAGTCTTCAAGAGCTTAACTCCGTATAATTGTTGGTATACTGAATAAATAAGTCCATTGGAAAGTAAAAAAAGAATTATTTCATATCATCTTCTTCCTGAACATCGACAGATGATTCGGATTCTGATTTAACAATAGAAGGTGTTAACATTAAGAGGTTGAGTATACCTCTGCATGAATTACAAAGGTAATGTTCATCATCACGACAGTTATCACAGGTCCATCTGCCACAGATTACACACTGCCTTAAATCTGATAATTGATGCCCGGTATGGCAGAGATCACAGATATATCTTGAGAAGGATTCCCTGTCTCTGTCAGGAGGGGTACTTTGCCCTCTGATCTCTTTGATTTCCTGTTTCAGCCTGGCATACAGGCTCAAATTTTCAGAATTACTTCCTGTCCTTAAAGGTCTTTTCCAGATTTTCAAGGCGTCCCTCAAGTTCATCAAGTAGAGCAGTTAACTCCGGGCCATTATTCTGTAATTCATGAATCTGATTTTCATCTTTTTCAAGAAGTACTGATTTTGCTTCTTTAAAGCGATTGAGACGGGGTCTTTGTACAAGGTCCCATTCTTCAATCATCTTCTCAAATCTTCTGTCAAGATATTCGTCAACCCTGCTCTCTACAGGTCTTCTAAATGAAATTTTTCCAGATGATCCATTAAAGAACCAGAGAAGAATGAATGCTGCAACAAGAATTATGAGAATTATGAGCAATGCTTCAATAATTGTCATTAGATCTTCTCCTTAAGATTCTTAATTCTGATTTCAAGATTAGATATGCGTTTATTTACATCGTGTTCAAACTTTTTTAGTTCTGCAACATCAGTCTGGACAGCCCTGAATCTATTTTGAAGATCAGAGAGATCTCGTTTTGTGGAAAGTTGCCAGTCTTCAATCATACTGGTCATTCTTCTGTCAAGATAGGGGTTCATATATGAATCCATCTTCATAATTTCCCCTCCAGTTCAGTTATTTCAGCTTTTAGTTTATTTACTCTGATGTTCATTGTAGATCTTTCAGCAGATAATCTTCCGACTTCATATGAGAGAAATTCTATTTTTTTACCAAGGTTATCAAGATCTGATCCTGTAATCAGGCCCCATTCCTCAATTATCATGTCGATATTTCTCTCAAAGTATGATTCAATGCTCTTGTCAAACGTTGGCATTGAATTTGCAAAATCCTCACTATTCAGATTCATACGTGAGAATCCTTCATTTTTTGAAGCAAATTGAGTCATATGTATCACTGTAGTTTCTTTTCCTCTTCAGTTATCTTATTAATCATAAGGTCAAGTTTTTCATTCTTTACCTTGTTTTCAAGCCTGTGAATTCTTCCCTCAACCATCTTATGTTTCATGAAGATTTCAGATTCGATGGCAGCATTGCTCTCTTCAATCTCACTTAAATCCTGCATGTTTTCAGGCGAGAGTTTTAAGGATAGATCACGTGCTGATGCAGTGTCCTGTTTTAACAGGCTTAATTTATCACGCTCAAGTTCGATCTCCATTCTCCTTGAATTGGTTCTCATTAACCGGATTTCCCTGATCATGAGAAGAATTATTGCAAGGATAATGAGAAGAATGATTATTCCAATCAGACCATCCTGAGTGAAGGTTATTTCCATTCTTATCCCTCAAGCACTTCTGCCATATATGTAAGATCCTTTTCGTTTCCGGTTAGGTATACAAGATCTCCATCTGATAACTTTTGATTGTCTGAAAAAGTTATTGCATCTCCTCTTTGAACAGCTATGACCTCAATTGAATCTGGTAAGGTGATTCCTGAGATAAATCTGCCGTCAGCTGCATGTACAGGTATGACAGCTTTTGATTCTTCTGCATCAAGAAGCATTGATCTGACTTTTTCCTCATCTTCTGGAATCAGGCTTTTAAGAGCTGATTCAACGTCTGCTGAAAAGCGGTTCATTGGAAGCATCATCTGAATTTTTTTTACCCCGCTATGAGCACTCTCTCCAATTTTTTCACCGATTGGAGTTATTTCTTCGGAGATTTTGGTTGATACACCATGAACTTTTGAGGTTATTTTTTCTGCTGCTTCTGCGCTTCCTTCTTTTATCTTTTCTGCTGCTTCTGTGCTGCTCTCCTTTATTTTATCAGCTGCGCCCTTTGCACTGGTTTGTATCTTTGTTGCTGTGTCTTCTGCCATTTTTTTGATCTGTTCATCTAATGGTATTTTTCTTGTTGCAACAACCTTGGTTCCTTCAGTTATTCCAAGTTTTTCGATATCCTGTTCACTGATTCTTATTTTTCCATCATCGACAAGAGTATCAGCAAAGATCGTAAATGTTTGAGATGCCCCACTTTCTGTTGTGAGGACAATTTCAGATTGATCTTCTATTGATAGGTAATTTAAGACATTTGAGTTGATACGGGCTCTTCCCGTACCAGGCATGGCTCTTTTGATTACCTCTAATGTTATTTTTTCCATAAATACACCTATTCTCAAGAGTTTATTTAGTTTTCTATAGGTGTTATTTGGCAAGCATTATACCTATTGCAAACTCATTTATGATCATGCGAAAAACACTGGTTATTCTTACAGGATTAATCATCGCAATGATATTATTTGCAGGCTGTACTGGAACTGAGGAGAAAAAGGCTACTCCTCCAAAGACTCTTAACAGTTCAGAACCTGTTCCGCAGGAAACAACTGAAATTGAAGAGACAGAGACTAAAGATATTCCAGAGACCCCTGAAGTAACAGAAACACCGTCTGAAAGTGTGGTTGTTGATGATAAGGATCTTTCTGCTGATGACCTTGTAAATAAGGGGGAGCAATATTTCCTTGAAGATAAGTATGAGGCAGCTCTTGCATCATTCAATAGTGCAATTGAAAAGGATCCAAGTAATTTCTATGCTAAACTTGATAAAGCTCAAACCCTTCAGAGTCTTGAAAAATATGATGAAGCAAGAGAATTATATGAGCAGTTAAGTAAGGATTATGCAGAGGAACCGGAAGTCTGGTGGGGTCTTAGTAAAACATTTCAGTCATTAGGCCTTAATGATGAGTCTGATAAAGCTAAGATATCAGGCGATGAAATAATTCAGAAAAGACTTGAAGGAAAATAATCTTTTTTTGTTTTTTTGTTAAGTTATTATTATCAGATTGGGATCTTTATAAATTTGAGGGATTGTATATCATTTTTTTGGAGGTGTCTCTCCAATAAATATTTTATTGAACTCCACTTCATTTTTTCGGCAAATGATGTTCCTACACTGAATGGAAATTATCTGTAATTTTATCAAATTTTTATACTGATAACACATTCATTTGAAATTATTTCTTATAACCTCAACTCCTGAAGTATAAGCACAAAACATTTTTGCAAAACCTCCTAATCAATTTTTAAAAATTTTTTAAAATTTTTTGCCGCAGTATTTCATAAATGATTAACAAATAGTTTTAAAT
>CAYSSW010000065.1:0-8729 GCA_964434005.1 uncultured Methanospirillum sp. | reverse complement strand
GATATTGTACCAGTATCTACATTAAATACGATAGATAATTCAGGAAGAATAATATTAACAATTGAACCATCAAGTCCATCTAAAAACATCCCGGCAGCCGCAGCTATCAGCAATAATTTTTGTTTTAATGGATCAGTGAGAATTCGGGAAGAAGTTAAATCCATAATATTTATGTAGTAATTCTATTTTATAAACCTATGTATCCTCAACCCCCAAATTTGAGGACACTTAACTATTAATAATAAACGTAAAAATAAATTTGATAACATTTTAAACGATTTTCACATTAATAATGCCTCGATATATTTAAATATAATATGTGCTTATATAATAATACATATCTGTGATCAATAATACGCATCAAAAAAATAATGGAAAAAAACTAATGTGAAGATACTCCCTATTATAATAAAGGAAATCCAAATACGACCAAAATCGAAATATCAGGATAAAATGTAGATGGTAAGCCGGCAAACGTTTGTATTATTGAAATGATACTGATACAAATGTCGGCATCATCAGCAACAAAAGACATACACGCATGGGAACCTTTTACTTCTCCAAACAGTAATATTGGAACTTTCAATACAAGCGAAACTTGAAGAATTTTTAACAGAAACTGATACCTTATTGACTCTTGTTTATAATCAAATTTTAAGACCCACAGCCATGACAAATGTCAAATCATTGTATGTGGGTTCATCATTATTTAAACAAAGATAAATTATCCTTAACCAGTCAAAGAAATATTAAGTAAGTCTCAATCAAAAATTAAATTAAGAGAATACTTGCATATATTGAATGAGAATTCTATTTTTGCTACCAGTGATTCCTGATTATTTATATGATCTTAATGACAATTCAAGGATTTTGTATTTGAAAGGTTATTGTTATTATGATCCAGAGAGGAAACAGGAAAAATGAAAGTCATTTTATGACCAATTATACAAAGCAGTAGATAAACTTCAAAATAGTTCTTCAAAGAACTTAAATAATGTCTGAAATGGTTCCTCTTAAAACCATAAAAGTTTTTTCAATTATTGCGACTGGATTTTTCGGTATATGAAAGTTCATACAATTCTATAATGTAAAAATGGATTGAATGGAGTGTTTAATTAAGTATCAACAGAGAGATGCAGTAGAAATTTTTTCTTAAAGTAGAAAAAAATGGATATTATATAGATAAATATGAGAATGGAATACACAATACCAGGATATTTTTATAGAATTCATTAATTTGATTATTCATATGCGGCTACAAACTCTCATGAAGAGAAATGAATTATTGGAGAAATATTTTGTAGATAAAATTCTGCTAAAATAGGAAAAAACTCTTTGGACTTTCATCAATCAAAGCATTGTTATCAGAGATAGTTATGAAGAATAGAGAAATACTAGATGCTTTTCAGATATGCCCCTAAAGTCTCAATAGTTGAGGATGTATGTTATAAAAAGTTAAAAGTCCAATATTTTGCAAATGTCTAAACATGAAGTACAGGATATGATGCATCTCATGTCATCCAGGATAGATCTTATCGCATCAAATATATCTGATACAGAAGTTGATGCTTTCCTGAAGATGATAATTAATGCAAAGCGGATTTATGTTATGGGTGCTGGAAGATCAGGACTTGTTGCAAAAGGTTTTGCAATGCGTCTAATGCATCTTGGAATGAAGAGCTTTGTTGTCGGAGAGACAATAACACCAGCACTTGTTCCAGGAGATTTGATTGTGGTACTTTCAGGATCAGGAAACACTAAAACAATTGCTGAAATTGCATTTACTGCCAAAGAAATTGGTGGAGGTATATGCCTTATTACTTCTGAAGCTAATTCTGCCATCGGAAAACTTGCTGATTCAATCGTTATTATCGAAAATTGCCGTGATATGGTCCCAGATAAACTTGTAGATTTTGAAACCCAGCAGATGCTTGGAGAACACAAATCTTTTGCACCGCTTGGAACTTTATTTGAGACCGCTGCCATGATCTTTTGTGATGCTTGTATCTCAAGAATTATGGAAATTACAAGTACTGATGAATCTGCCCTTAAAAACCGGCATGCGAATATTGAATAATTTTTTTTATAGGGATAATATGAGAAAAATTTCAGAAAGAGCAAATCGTGTTCAGATGTCTGGAATCAGAAAGTTTTTTCAGGCAGCTAAACCAAATGCAGTAAATTTAGCTATTGGTCAGCCCGATTTTGATACTCCTGAACATATAAAAGCCGCTGCAAAAGATGCAATAGATAAAGGATTGACAGGATATACCAATAATACAGGTGTCCCGGAGTTAAGAGAGGCTATATCTGACAAATTTAAACGGGAAAATGATCTTGACTATTCAGAAGAGAGAATTCTTGTAACTGCCGGTGCTGGTGAAGCATTATTTATCGCTACCGAGAGCATTGTAGACAAGGGTGACAGGGTACTTATTACAGATCCTGGTTTTGTTTCATATGAAGCCTGTACGACTCTTGCCGGAGGAAAACCTGACTTTATTCCACTCAATGATTCAATGCATATAGATATTGATGCAGCTTCTGAAAAGATAAAGGGAGCCAGACTTTTAATTCTTAATACTCCATGTAATCCGACTGGTATGGTTGAATCAGAATCATCTATAAAGGCTCTTGTTGAAATTGCAATGGATGCCGGAGTAACAGTTCTGTCAGACGAAGTTTATGAACATTTTATATATGGTAAAAAGCACGTGAGTGCTGCGAAATTTGGCGAGGACGTAATTACTGTAAATGCTGCAAGTAAAACCTACGCAATGACCGGCTGGAGATTAGGATTTCTTGGTGCACCTGATGATTATTATGAACAGTGTCTTAAGGTTCACCAGTATTGTCAGACTTGTGCCGCCTCAATAAGCCAGTATGCAGGAATTGCTGCATATACCGGCGATCAGACTTGTGTTAAAACTATGCGCGATGAATATGAATGCCGGCGAAATCTCATTTCAGATGGATTAAATCATTTAGGAATTAAATTTCCAAAGCCGGAAGGGGCGTTTTATGCATTTGTTCCGATGGACAAGGAAAAGATACAACAGGTTCTTGAAGCAAATGTAGTTGTAGTACCTGGTGATGCATTTGGAACTGCTTGTTCAAATTATGCACGTTTCAGTTATGCAGCTTCACGCGAGCAGTTAAAACTTGCACTTGAGCGAATTACTCCTGTGTTTATGAATTAAAAGATGATATAATGGTTTATGAATTATTAAAGAAGTTATCAGATGCACATGGTGTTTCTGGATTTGAAGGCGAGTTACGGACAATTATTAAGGCTGAACTTAAGGGCTATGTTGATGAGATAAAAGAAGACTCAATTGGCAACCTTATTGCTACAAAGAAAGGATCAGCTTCTGCTCCGACAGTAATGATCGCCTCTCATATGGATGAGATAGGATTAATGGTTCAGTATGTTGATGAACACGGCTTTATTAAGTTTGTAGGTATTGGGGGCTGGTATAATGTTACTCTCCATACAAAACGTGTAATTCTCCATGGTACAAAAGGCCCCGTTCCAGGTGTTATTGGTGCAAAACCTCCACATGTAATGAGTGCCGAAGATAGGAAGAAAGAGATTAAGATGGAAGATCTCTTCATTGATGTTGGAGCAGATTCTGAAAAGGAGGTTGCTGATCTTGGTATTGAGATTGGAACTCCAATTACTATGGAAAGAGAGTTAATCCATCTTGCTGGAACAAAGGTTACCGGAAAGGCTCTTGATAACAGGGTTGGTGTTGCAGTACTCATTGAAACTCTTAAACAGATGGAGACTACAATGACAGTCCATGCAGTCTTTACTGTTCAGGAAGAACTTGGCCTTAAAGGTGCAAAAGTTGCTGCATTCAAACTAAATCCGGATTTTGCAATAGCTACCGATGTAACAATACCAGGAGATCATCCTGGAGTTACAAAAAAGGAAGCAACACCTGAGATGGGTAAGGGTCCTGTGCTAACTCTTGTAAGCGCATCAGGCCGAGGACTGATGTCTGACAGAAGACTCTCTGACTGGCTTCGTGCTGCCGGAGATAAAGCGAAAATACCATATCAACTTGAGGTTGGAGAGAGCGGAAATACCGATGCCACAATAATCCACCTTGTAAGAGATGGTATTCCAAGTATTCCATTCTCTGTTCCTGCAAGATATATCCATTCACCTGTTGAAGTCGTTGATCTGAAGGATGTGGAAAATGGAATAAAACTATTAGTTGAGGCTTTGAAGAAAAAGCCCAATTTTTGATTTTTAATTATCCATATGAATATATCATAATCCTTATCTTTATTAGTGCCCAACTTTGATTATGGTGGGTCGTGGGGTTTTCATTAGATGGGGGACTGTTGTACTATTAGTAATAATAGGCATACTTTTTTCAGTTTCGAGTTTAAATGCAGAGATTACAGGGGTTAATATTCCAGGAATTGATGATGAAAGGAATTATTTTCCACTTTATGATACAGCAAAATATCAACAACAGGAACTGATCTTAAGTGAGGCAGGTGCAGAAAACTGTTATGTAAAACGTCCATATGGATATGTAGCATCATCAAAGATAACAAAAGTCAACCTATCTATTGTGGATACTTATGTGGACAGAAAATCAAAAAATGAGGCATATATTAAAGGCACTATCAAAAATCTTGATGATAAGACCATTGATGTTCTTGTAATTACCTTTAATCTCTTCAATGCCAATGGAGAACAGATTGACAATGCATATGTATCTATAGATTATCTTGGAGGTAAAAAAACCTGGAAGTTCTCAACAGATCCAATAACCAGATCTGATTTCCAATTTGAAAGGTATGCTTCAATCTATGCAGGTATTTTTCAATAACAGTTAATTTTTTTTGTAATTGGAATCTATGTTTATCATGATTTGCTTACTAACAATTACTTTTATCACAAAGAATTATCAAAACCCGTTTTCAATATATGTTACCTATAAACCATGTAAATTTTGCAGTTATAATATAAACTCAAATTTTCAATGGAAAAAATAGAACTTAAAATATATTATCTTCCCTATCCAGAAAATATATTGATTCGGGGTTTAAACCTGATATCAGATAGATAAGGAAAAAGTTAGTAAAAACATAATAAGTGTTACAAACTTTTACAAACGTATTACTCGGTGTTTTTAATATATTTGTAGAATGATAAAATGAAAATTTTGACATTTTTGAAAAATATCACCGATGTATCCTTTTTAAATAAATTGCCCAGAGAATGACAATAATAATTGGCCAGATACATGCATTGCCAACAAAACAAAATGCAATTCCAGTAAGAATTAATGAAACCACACTAACAAAGAGTCCAATTGGATTATCTTTTAAAAGAACGACACCTGCAGCACAACCGGCAAAATAGGTTAGGATAAAAGTAGCATTTGGAATAAGAATAAGTGTTGACAGGGAGATCAAACCGGTCTGAAAGATTAAGATTGTAACTAATATAGCTATACTGATAAACACTAATCCTCCGACCGGAGTATTATATCTACATGAAAGTCTTGAAAGAAAAGTTGGTGCATATCCGGTCTTTGAAAGCGTGAAAGCAAGTCTTGAAGCTGCACTAACATATGCTATAGCCGGTGCTGTTGTTATAAAAAGAGCTATAAACCCGGCGATATACATACCAGTTTTTCCGGTAGAAATTGCAATCAGATGAATAAGCGAGACTTCTGACACCCCTGAACCATAACAATGGGTTCCAATAACTACATAGGCAGTTGCAAGATATAAAAGACTGATAATAACTGAAGCAATAATTGTCCCCTTAAAGACATCACGCTGTGGATTTTCAAATTCGCTTGTAATATGCGAGACAGCTTCCCATCCTAAAAAACACCAAAAGATAAGTGTTGCAGCCATTCCTACACTTTCAAAACCTGCCGGCATGAAAGGAGTGAAATTTGTAGGTTCTATTGAATGAAGGCTACTAAAAACAGCTGCAACAAGAAGTCCGACTGTTGATATTACAACAGCAGTCTGTATCTGACCGGTAAGTTTCATACCAAAATAATTCGAGAAAAGGGCCGTTAGAATAATTAACATTGTAAGTGGTAAAACGCAGCGTGCATCAAGTCCAAAAGCAGTAGATGCATACATTGCACCGGTTATTCCCATAATTGGAACTCCAATCATGGTTGAAAATAAGAAAAACCATCCGGCAAGTGATCCAAGACCTGGATTAAACGCCATTGTAACAAAATGTGAGACTCCTCCGGAATGAGGCATCTTTACAGATAAAAGTCCCATAGTAAGAGCCATGGGTATTGAAAGAAGACTCATTATAAGCCATGCAATAAGTGAAGCAGGACCAGCTAAATCAGCAGTAAGACCTGGAACCAGCAATATTCCGGATCCAAGCACAGATCCTATATATAGTGCTATAATTTGATGAAGATTTAATGATGCAGTCTTTGGAATCGAGGAATTATCCACAGCTTCACTCCTGTTGAAGCAATTATATTAGTGTTAAAAGATGATAAAGGTAAGAGTGAAAAAAAGGGAATAATAATTAATCATTTTGTCTTTGTTAATTCAAGTTTCATCAATCGATCAAGAGTATTAATTTCACTTCCAATAATCCTGTTATCCGAGAGGGTATAAATAACATCATCCATGATTATTGAGCGTGTCACATCCTGTGACCAATAAGATCTTGATGATACTGGTTCCTGTTCGATTTTTCCGTAATCAATAAAACCATTATCTGATATTTCATAGAGATATGTTCCGGCCCAGGTTCCCTCAAGGTATGAATCTGAAAAGTCACTATCAGTTATCTCATATTTTTTATTCTCGTTTATTGGCAGAGCAATTAAATTCCGACCTTTGTCAAGCAGGAATGCTTTATGATCAGATAAAACAGAAGATGATGATCCTGCCTCACCGATAATTCTCTTGTCAATTTCTTTTGGATTATTAATATCAGAAACATCAAAGAGTGCGATTTTTACTCCGGTGGCTATTCCATTGTCATCTGTATCTTTTCCAACGCCTATCAATTTGTCATCGCCATATGGATGAAGATAATCAGAATAGCCTGGGATCTTTAGTTCTCCAAGCACTTTTGGTTTTTCAGGGTCTTTTAAATCAATTACAAATAGAGGATCCATCTTTTTAAATGTAACAAGATATAAAAGATCACCCATAAATCTCGCCGAATAGATCTTCTCTCCTTTTGCAAGATCCTCAAGTTTTCCTGTGATTGTTAAATCAGGTTTTAAAATATAGACATTATTTGATGTTTCACCCGTCGTTAATTCTTTAGTTGTTGCAACTCTTAAATAACCACCTTGTTCATCCAGTGAGAACTGATTTAACAGACTTCCTGGGATATAACCTGATGAATTATATAAAATTCCATTGGTCAGGTCGAATTTGTAAATTGATGATCTCTCGGTTATATTTTCTTTTGATATTTCCTGCCCGGTCAAAGTTTCAATAATAGTCTTTGCTTCATCAATGTCATCTACTATTGTAAAGATTAGTAAGACCGGATCTACCTTTTGACATGCAATGTATGCATTATCAGAAGTCAGATAAAATGTACTATCACTTCCTGAAAGAAAAGAACTACTATCTATTAGATCTCCTGTTTCAATGTCAATTGAACTTAATGTATACATTGCATATCCAATTATCGGATATTGTGGACACCAGACTTCAGGATAGGTTGTAACTTTTCCATCTTCTATTATTTCTGGCATCCATAGATCTTTTGGATTGAAATACGCTTTTGTCAAGAGGTATATATTACTACCATCCATTCTTCCACTGTTGTAATAGCCTGGAATAGTGATCTCTTTTATCTGTTTGGGATTTGCCCGGTCTGTTATATCATAAATTACTGCATTGCAGTAGTTTACATAATCGTTTTTATCTTCGCGAGTTTCTTTAAAGATCACAAGTTTGTCTCCATTGAGGAATAGTGCCTTTATATTTCCGTCAATTTCCATATTACAGACAATTTTACCATTTTCTGGTGGATAAACTTCGGTAATCAAAATGTTATTATCTTTTATTAAATAGATATATTTCCCATCATTTTTCACAAAATCCGCTTCATCTATACCTTCTACCTGAACATTAGTTGTCGAATATTCATCAGCTTCTCTTGTTGTCAATTCAGATGCAGCATATACATCATTTGAAGTAATTTCTTCAGTTAGCACATAATCTCTATCATAATAGCGGTAATTATAAAATTCATCATAGAATTCATCAATTCCATATTGTTTATACATATTTGTCTGGTTGTCAAAATAAGCCTGCAATTCATCAATACTAGTAATTTCTACAAGGGTGTCTGTTTCTGCAACTGCTATTGTGAATACTGACGAGAGTAGTAATAATAGAAAAATTATTCTTGATAACAGCATACATGTTAATTATTCCTACAAAAGAAAAAGTTTTTGGTACACTTTGGAAGGAGATTTAAAGACCATACGGTCATCAAATTTTGAATGAATTAATGTTTTTAAAAAGTCAGTCTTTTAGTAATTTCTCATCTATTTGCTACCTTTATAACAATTTAATTATTGGTCAATACTATAAAAAAATTATACTTATCTGATACACCTATTATATAATTCATCAAATTCATCATAAATGTGAAACATATATAACAGAATTCCAAAAAATTACCACACATCCCACATTCCGCAGACATTTAATCAAAATAATATTTTTTATAGCCAGGTCCC
>CAYSSW010000064.1:7396-8743 GCA_964434005.1 uncultured Methanospirillum sp. | reverse complement strand
CTCAACCGCCGGAATGAACCGCGAAGATGTCTTTAACTCCGCATTTGCAACAATGCAGGCACTATTCAACATACTTGGCTTTGCATATTGCAAAAACATTTTATGCCCTGATCTTGATAGAATTGGCGGAATTAAAAACGATACAGAAAAACTCAAACTTGCATACGACTGTGGATTTTCGGCTGTAACGGATTTAAAGGCAGATATTCCCTTCAAAAATCCATTTCACCTAAAAGGTTAAACCAATCAAACTCCCCTAAACTTTCCAGCAGGGATTGATATCTCAAACCTTGCTCCCTTTCCCGGTTCTCCACACTCAATAATACTAAGCCCCGTAATTGTCAGAATTTCACGGCAAAGGAAGAGACCAAAACCAGTATTCTTTCCGTATCCTCTCTCAAATATGACCTCTTTCTCATTATCAGGCACTCCTCCACCATCATCTTCACAAACAACAATAAGCCCGTCACCAACTGTTTCACAACTAATGGAGATGAAAGTCAGATTATTGCCATGTCTTATAGCATTCTCTACAAGGTTGAAGAATACCTGAGAGATCAGTGGATCTCCAAAGAGTTCAAGAGTATCTGGAATCTCAATCTTTACAAGATCAAACTGATCCTGATTCCTGGAAATAAAATCTCTAATAATCATATCAAGATTCATCCAGTTTGCACCATTTAGTCCAATATCCTGATATGTCCTTGTAAACTCAATCTTTGCCTTAATATCACTAACAGCTTGTGAAAGCCGTGCAATATAGAGATTAAGATCAACCTGTGTATTCTCCTCTCTAATTAATTCAAGATACCCGATACAAGCGGTAATATGATTTAAGATATCATGCCTTGTAAGTCCGGATAAGAGATTTAACTTTTTATTAATAAGAGTGAGAGCATCAGCTGTCATCTTTTCAATGGTTACATCACGAGTTACGGCAATAAAAGTATAATTATCTGACTCAAGGGGACCTTTCCTTGAAACTGAAAGTGCAAACCAATGCTTATTATGCACTTCATCTTCAACACTGAAGGTTCCCCCGGTAGAGATACCATTGATCTCTGCTTTCTTTATTTCAGATAAAAACGTGTTTGCAGGATCTCCCGGAAGGATATCTGGTATCATCTTTCCAATAAGAGCTACCTTTGGGAAGAGAAGATCTAAATTTTCATTATGTCTGATATCAAGGATCTTTCCCTCTTTGTCAAGTTCAATTAAAAGATCAGGTATTGCATTCAGTGTGGCCATCATCCTCTCATGAGAATCTGTTAGCCTGTCCACCATCTTTATTTTATCGGTTAAATCAACAATTGAGACCAAATATTCATCATACTCTTCAATTCCAAC
>CAYSSW010000064.1:0-7386 GCA_964434005.1 uncultured Methanospirillum sp. | reverse complement strand
ATACTCAAACAACCATCATTGCGATATTTCTCTCTTCATCTCCCTTTGTTTTGAGTTTAACTTCTATTGGAATAAAGGTCATAACTCCATTTTTATCAATCAGATTTATATTTCCGATAATCTTATCCCGATCTTCTGCCTCTAATAGATCAGTGAGGTTAAAGTTATCGCAATACTCCTCTTTAGTATAACCGGTAAGTTTAGAAAACGCATCATTACCATGAAGAATTATCATACTTTTGCTGATAATAACAAGAGCCTCACCATTGTTGTCAAAAATGGAGTGATAATAAGTTTCAGATAACCGGAGCCTCTCCTTTGTATCCCAGAGTTCATTAAAGGCCATCTTTACCTGTTTATCAATTTCAGTAAGTTTTGAATATGAAACCTCAAGATCTTTATAACTTGAAGCAAGGTCTTCTTTCTGTTTAATGATCTTTTCAGTCTGCAAAGCTCCCGAAACAAAATCTGCCACCTGAGTCAGGAACACCTGTTCATCTTCAAACCAACTTTTAAAAGTGCTGCTTGAGGCTGTAACAACCCCTACTATCTGATCTTCAAGTCTGATAACACCTCCAATCATACTAATAGCAAGAGAACTTCCAAGCAGGAAGAGAGGATTGTAACCGTTAAAACTCTGACGATCTTCGAAAATACCTATACTCTTCTCAATTGCAGCAAAGATCTCCGGGTGATTATTAAGCACTATTCTTCGTTGACCAAATGTGCTGCCAGTACTATTAGATAAAAGAACAAATTCGGTGTTATCATCATTTAACATCCAGAGAGCTATATCTGCACCAAGCACAGCATTAACAGTCTTTGTTATCAGTTCACCAAACTCATTTATCATTCCATGAGTATACAGCGGATTTAGTGCAATAGCAGAAACTGCCTCCCATTCTATCTGATGTCTGTGAAGCTTTTCTTCCTTCTCCCTCTCTCTTCGCTTTTGATCAGTTATATCAGAGATGATTGCAAAAATCCTTGAATTATTGTCAAACTTTATACTTTTAAGAGAGACTCTGACATCGAAAATCACCCCATCAGAAGGCCTTTTTGTCTTCCAATCAAAATCTACAACCTTTCCGGCGAGCACTTCATTCCATGTACTCTTAACCATATCATATGCATTATCATCTGCTGAGATATCCCGAATATTAAGATTCTTTTCTTCTCCCGGAGAGATATCGTACATTGTGAGGAATTTCTTGTTGCCTTCGATTATTGTGCCATCTCCGGAGTGGACAATGATAGAATCATTGGTATTATCAAAGATTGTCTTTATTGTTGCAAGTGATTGACGGATTTTGTCCTCTGAAGTCTTCTGATTTGTTATGTCAACTATTACTCCTTCAATAAATTCCGGAGATCCATCACTTGGAATAATTCGTGACGAACGTTCAAAGACCCACCTTAATTCCCCATTGGCATGATCAATCTGATAAGTCACATCATACCTTAAACCAGCATCATAAAATTTTCGCCTTAGTGGTTGTAATGTTGTAAAGGGATTAGTCTTGAATAACCGCGGAAATCCTCTTACTGCATCATACCTTAAAGTTTCTGCATCATATCCACAGATTTCAGGAACATTTCCATCAATAAAGGTCAACTCACCAGATTCTTTACAATATCTAAAGATTATCCCAGGTAAGTTTCCAAGAATCGAAGCGAGGAACCGTTCTTTTTCATGAAGATCATCTTTCTGCTTCATTAGAGATTCATTTGCAGAATTTGCTTCTTCAAGGGCAGCCTGCACATCTTCATAAGCAATACTTAATTCATCTTCAAGTTTTACCCTGTCGGAAATATCTCTTAATACTCCAAGTATTGAAACTACTTCACCATCTTTTATAAATGGACATACTGAACTTTCTATCCAGAATCCTGTTCCATCAGATTTCCTGAAGATATGTTTGAATTCAAAAGATGCCTTTTTGTTTATGATTTTTTCAAACACTTCAATAAATGAGTTGTATTCTTCAGGATTCGTAAAATACTTTGAGATCTGAACTCCTACCTCTTCATCAGGGTTATATCCCCCAAATGCCTTCAATGATGGACTAAAATATTTGACAGTTCTATCTAAATCCAATAAGAATATAACATCAGACTGATTCTCGGTTAGTATACGGAATTTTTCTTCTTGTTGAGTTAATTCGGCCGCTTTTTTGCGAATTTCGGTGATATCTCTTCCAGTCTCGATAACTCCTATTACACTTCCATCCTCTCTATAGAGTAGTCTTGCTTTTATCGAAAAGATACAATTTTTACCACGGATTTTTATATTATTGACTTCCGTTGAGTAGACATCCCCATTGATTCTGATGTTGGGATAACGTTCCTTTATCATATTAATATCTCCAGCAAGTACAAGATTTGCAAGAAGTGAAGTAGGAGTCTCATAAAAATATGTAGAATAATCTGAATAATCTTGTCCAAGGACTGTTTCAGTTGAAACACCGGATAATCTTTCCATCTCCTGATTCCAGGTAATTATCCGGCCATTATTGTCTATTACAAGGGTTGGATCAGGCAGAAAATCAATGATTTCTTTTTGGATTTCTGCATTACTTTTACAGGTTATCTCTGCTTCACGTGTTCTTGTAACATCAATTAAAACACCTTCAAAGTGAAGAATCTCTCCGTCATCAGATAGTATTGCATTGCTCCTGTCTTGTAACCATGCATAATCTCCATTCTTTTTGCGAATTTTATACTCGCTTTCTATGACTTTATCGGTTGGAGAATTTTTGTTCCAGATTCTATGAACCTCAGCAAGATATTCAGGTAGTATAATGGATTTGCATGAAACGGTTTTGCTAAACAGGAGTTCTTCAGGTTCATAGCCGGTAAGTCTTAAACATCCACTACTAATATACTCCATTGTCAGTTCATCATCAGGTCTACACCTGTATAATACACCTGGAAAACTGTTAGTAATTGATGAGAGTAACTTTTCATTCTCTTTAACTTTATTATGGAGCTCGATTAACTCCTGATTAGTGGATGCTGCTTCTTCAAAAGCTGCCTCCATATTGTCATAAGCTGCTGCAAGTTCATCTTCTATTCGTTTTCGTTCGGTTATATCTCTGAGAACTAATACAAATAGATCAGTAGTACCAGATGGAAGCTTGGTTAAGGTTGCTTCAAGATAGAATTTGATCCCATCTTTCCTGACATGAAACCACTCAAAACTAAATGTACCTCCAGTCTGTGCATCTTTTAAGTATTCATCAATTCTTAATGCTGATGAATGTCCATCGGGTTGAAATTCTGAAGAGACATCAATTATGTTTGCTCCAATTATCTCTTCAGGAGTCATATTGTAAATTTCATAAATATGAGTATTTGCTCTTATTATCTTTCCATTTTCAATGATTAAGATTGCATCATGGATGTGTTCAAAAAAGGTCTGAAAAAGGTTTTCAGTCTCTTTTCTCTCTTTTTCAGATTTTTTAAACTCAACTATTTTTTTGATTTTTCCCTTTAACTCAGCAAACTGTGCGGTTGGATTTCCCCCTTTCTGCACATAAAAATCTACGCCAAGGGATATTGCTTCAATAACTATCTCTTCTCTACCCCTGCCTGTGAAAATAATAAAAGGTATATCTAACTCTGCCTGTTTGATCTCTTTTAGAAAATCAAGCCCATTTTTACCGGGCATATCATAATCGGATACAATTACATCAATATGTGATGAATTTAGTATCTCCCATCCATCATCAGGAGAGATTGCAGTAAATACTTCAAATCCAGGGTTGTTATCACTATCTCTATCCTTTTCAAGAAAACTTCTGGCAAGGTCAAGTAAGACCTCCTCATTGTCTACGAAAAGAATTGAGATCATCTAATGGTATTTTAACTCAATAAAAGATTAATTAACCGATCTATTCCGTTGACATAGAGCCCGGATTGGTCTGTTTTTCAATGATATATCCATCAATAAACTGATTTTTTGTTTTATTCCCTAAAGGTTTCCTCCATCTGTCAATAACCCATATAAGCGTTCCACCCTTCTTCTTTATCTGATATACGAGTTCTGAAAATCTACAACCTTCCCCATCTTCTTTATCCACCCGTGAAATATATTGATCTTTTTGGCCTTGTGATATACATGAACAATAAAGAGACTTATTTGACAATAATTCATCAGGTGTAAAACCAGTCAGATCAAGAGATCCACTGCTTACAAATTCCATCTTTTCAGGACTCATTGCATTGCATCTATATATCATACATGGGAGATTATCAACGATTGAGAGTAACTCTTCTGACTTATCTTTGGACTTTTCTTTGCTCTTTTGAGAATTCTCACTAGTCTCACGAATGATACATGCAACTCTTCCATTTTCAAAGACTCCTGGGAGTTTAGATAAACTAACTTCAAGGAGATCTTTATCGTCCTCTAATTTTTTAGACCAGAAAAAATGTTGTGGATTTCCACTTAAAGTTTTTTTCACGTAATTCAAAAGTTTTTCTTCCGGTTTTTCCCCGTCAGGTTGTATTTCTGAAAGAATAAGGGTAATACTTTCTCCAATGTACTTCTTTGAACATCCATAACAGTTTAGTGCCATACGGTTCATATCTGTGATATCTAACCCATTTAATATGAAAATTGGAACATTTGAAGTCTCAAAAAGCGTATGATAAAGAGTTTTTTCATACTTAGCTTTATTGGTATTGTTTCCATCCTCAATGGTTGATTCAATCTTTTGCTTTATCATCTCAAACTGCGTTTTTGGATCTCCACCCTTCTGTATATAATAATCAACTCCAAGAGAAATTGCATCAATTACCACTTCTTCTTTCCCCCGGCCTGTAAAGATGATAAACGGTATATTATATCCGGCCCTACGAACCTGAAATAGAAAATCAAGCCCAGTTCTACCAGGCATATCATAATCACATACAACAGCATCGACCTCTTTGGAGTTAAGGATCTGCCAGCCAAGATCAGGTGAATCTGCTGTTATAACCTCAAATTTCGAATCTTTCTCAATAAACAGTTTTGCAATATCAAGCACTGCTGGTTCATCGTCCACAAAGAGGACTTTTATCATAATGAATACTTGATTTCTCTAAATAAAAATAAATTCCGTTTCTAAATAATTGATTACTTTGATGCTCCCTGACTTTTTACAACATTGATTGCTGCATCAACTTTATCCGGGTCAGCAAGGTAATAGTGACGAACTGGTTTCATATCATCATCAAGTTCATACACAAGAGGAATACCGGTTGGAATATTATACTCTGCAATATCATCATCTGCAATATTGTCAAGATGTTTGACAAGAGCGCGAATACTATTTCCATGTGCAGCGATAAGGACGCGCTTTCCTGATTTTATAACCGGGACAATCTCATCATTCCAGAGCGGTAGTACTCTTGCTACTGTATCCTTAAGACATTCGGTCTGTGGAATCATCTCTTTTGGAATTTCATTATAACGCCTGTCATATCCTGGGTTTAACTTGTCTCCAAAAGATAATGCTGGTGGGCGGATATCATAACTTCGGCGCCATATAAAAACCTGCTCGTCTCCATATTCCTCTGCGGTCTCGATCTTATTAAGTCCGGTTAGCGCTCCATAATGGCGTTCATTCAGGCGCCATGATCGAATCGTCGGAAGCCACAACAGATCCATCTCATCCTGAATGATAAAGAGAGTTCGTATTGCCCGTTTTAAGACTGATGTATAACAATAGTCAAAGGAAAATCCCTTTTCTTTAAGTGAGAGAGCTGCAGTCCTTGCTTCTTCTTTTCCCTTCGGTGAAAGATCTATGTCTTTCCAGCCTGTAAATCTGTTCTCATGATTCCACAGGCTTTCTCCATGTCTTATTAAAACAAGTGTATACATGATTATCGATTCTTCCATGAACTTTTAAACTTCCATGTTTTTGTCTCTAAAAGCTTTTATCATTTTATATCCTAATTTGACATATGGAAATCCATGCAGCTCTGTTACGATTACTACTAATTACCGGACTTTTCACCGGGGCTGCCTTAATAGTTACAGCTGATGTAGATATCATATCTGAAGGTTTGATGGTCACCGATGGTTATCCCGGAGGTGCCATTACTGTAATTGAGGTTGTAAAAAATACAGGCGATGATGAGAGTGGACCTGTAACAGTCACATATTATCTTATCAATGAATCAGGAGAAATGGAACCTGTGGAACTTGGTTCAGCAGATCTTGAATCACTTGCATCAGGTGGGGATTACTCAAGTGTAAAAACCTTTATGTTACCAATTGATCTTGCTGATGGGGCCTATAAATTTGTGCGGGAGGCAATTGGTGCAGATTCACAATATAAATCTAATGAAACAATTCATATCTCTGACAGAATGCCAGAAGGAACCCCTGCAGACCTTGTAGGAACCGGGATTATAACAACCAATAAAGCAGGACCTGGTGATAAAATTAGAGGTGTATCTGTAGTTGAAAACCGTGGAGGCTCTGATTCAGGTAGTTTTAATATCAACTATTATCTCACAAACAGAAATGCCACCGGAACTGAACCATTACTTATTGGAAGCTGGGCAATAGAGGCCGTGCAGGCAGGATCTCAGGCAACAGCCACACGTGAGTTCACAATTCCTATTAGTACTCCACCGGGAACATATGGAATTCTCATGAAAGTTGATCCTGAAAATGCTATAATTGAAGGTGATGATTCAAATAATGACTGGTATAGTGCAGACATGATTACAATTCTTGGAAAAGCACCAGAAGAGATCCAGATAAATATTCCAAAAATTACGACTTCAACAATTATAAATGTCATAAATAATACAACCGGGACTCAATAGAATTATTTTTACTTTTTCTATTCTTTTCACTTTGATTGAATTTATATACTAACATCTCTTAAAAAAGGAGGTCAGCCAAATTGCGCTGTAATCGGATAAAACATCTTGTTCTTCTGGTATTATTTGACTTATCTGATTTTAAACTTGAAAGTTGTATATGATCGACTAACCTTTCAAAATTTTTAGGATATTCCAATAGAATCCCAAATCATGGAACAATTTGGATGTTTCATGCTCGTTTAGCAAAAATCGGTAGAATATGTATTTTTGGATGAGTTACAGAATTAACTCAATCTAAAGGTATAACTGGAAAGCAAGGTGTAATGCAGGATATCACATTCATTACTACTGATCCAGGACATGTAAGGGCATATATGCCGTGATAGTAAGTAGATGAAGAAAGTTAATAGATCTTATTTGGGTTAATGGACATCCCCTCATGGATAAGACCTCACGGATAATTCAAAATACTGCTACTATTCCTGTAGGCATTCATGACTGTCTGATAGATCCTCAACTCCCGAACCTTTAGGCGCATATATTAAAAGCTTTTAAAATATCTCT
>CAYSSW010000063.1:0-8854 GCA_964434005.1 uncultured Methanospirillum sp. | reverse complement strand
TAGAACTTACCGGAATGCACCTTAAGGAGAATTTCATTTATCATGGAATTCTTCCGGCAGGTGATGAGCATAAACTTTTGATGGGTGCTCCATATGAGCCTTTGATCTATAAGTCTGTTTCAGGTGTTACCGGAGTCCGTGACGTTATTCTGACAAAAGGTGGCTGTGGATACTTACATGCAGTTGTAAAGATCGCAAAACGCACTAATGGCGATGGTAAAAATGCTATTATGGCAGCCTTTGCAGCACACACATCATTAAAGCATGTAATTATTGTAGATGAAGACATAGATATCACAAATTCAGATGATATTGAGTTTGCACTTGCAACCCGTGTAAGGGCGGATACTGATATCATGATTATATCAGGTGTCAGGGGTTCATCCCTTGATCCATGCAGGATAAGTGATGGAATGAATGTAAAAATGGGAATTGATGCGACAATGGAACTCGGACGAACCGATGAATACATCCGGGCTACATGGGAGTAGAAATGTTACTTGACAAAACTGACAGGGCAATCCTTGATGGTGAGGAGGGTGAGACAAGACAGGAGATGATGGAGATCCTTGTAACGCTTGCAAAGATCTCTGATGCGAAAGAGTTAACACCTGTAAAAAGTGTCCAGATCTCCGGGGCCTCTTATAAAACAATAGGCGAATGGGGACTTGACTGGCTGTCAGGCCTTGATGCAAAGGCAACAGTTCCTGCGGTTTTAAATCCGGTTGGTATGGACCGGGAACGCTGGAAAGAGATGGGAATTAATCGGGAATTTGCAGAGAATCAGAATCGTGTGATTAAGGCATATGAAAGACTTGGAATTCAGATGGAATGCACATGTGCTCCATATTATCTCAAAATGCCAGGATATGCTAATAATCTTGCATGGTCAGAATCATCAGCAGTCTGTTATGCAAACTCAGTAATTGGGGCAAGGACAAACAGGGAAGGTGGTCCTTCTGCCCTTGCTGCTGCAATTATTGGCAAAACTCCACTTTCCGGTCTTCATGAAACTGAAAATCGTTTTCCGGTGTTAAATATTGAAGTTGATAATGTTCCAGAAGAGATAAAAGATACGTCATGGTTTGGTGCACTTGGATATATTGCAGGAAAGGCAGCCGGCAATAAAATTCCAATTTTTACAGGATTTGAACTTAAGGGACAGAGACAATCCTGCCTAATAGATGAACAACTCAAAAGTTTAGGTGCTGCAATGGCTGCAACCGGGGCTACTGCACTATATCACATGCAAGATGTTACTCCGGAGACTAAAATGTTTAAGATGGAGACTGAAGGTCTCAAAACCGTTAACATTGACGGGAGCGAAGTAGCAACCCTCTTTTCAGATACTGCTCCGGATGCCGTGGCTCTTGGATGTCCTCATTGTTCAACCGGGGAGATTGAAATGCTTGTCTCATTACTTGAAGGTAAGACTGTTCAGATCCCCCTCTTTATCTTTGCCGGCCGGACACTAATTTCCAGGAATGCTGATGCCGTTAGAAGGATTGAGGCCACTGGAGCAAGGGTTTTTGCAGATACCTGTATGGTTGTGTCCCCAGCTCTTGATAAATTTGGAACAATTATGGTAAACAGTGGAAAGGCCTATTCGTATGTTCCAAATATGTGTGGTGCAAAGGCTGTAATTTCTACTACCAAGAACTGTATTGATGCAGCATGTAGTAAAAGATAAAAATTTCATTTTTAAATAATATTGCGAATATCCAAAAACCTTCAGATATTACCTTTTATTCCTAAATCAATCATTCATTATCAATATTGATTATTCTGATGATAGCATTGGATTCAAAGATGGATTTGATTTGAAAGTTCAAATTCAGGCCTTAAATAACACTAATTAAAGGCTTTATTAGACTATTTTAGGGAACCATTAATGATAATGGGGAATATTATCTCTGTTCAGTTTGAGCCTAATAAGTAAAAAACAGTAAAAATTATAAGAATTCAAGTCCGTTCATATATGGACGGAGCACCTTTGGAACTGTAACAGATCCATCTTCATTCTGATAATTTTCAAGAATTGCCCGAATGGCCCTTGAAGTTGCAATTGCAGTTGAATTGAGAGTATGACAATACTGTTTCTTCTCAAAATCGTCTTTATCACGAACTCTGATATTTAAACGGGTAGCCTGATATGCAGTGCAGTTTGAACATGACACAACCTCACGGTAATCATTTTCACGGGGCATCCATGCCTCAATATCATACTTCTTTGCTGCAACCGTTCCAATATCACCAGTACAGATGTTTACAACATGATATGGAAGATCAAGTTGCCTGAATACCTCTTCTGCATTGTCAAGAAGTTCTTCATGAATCTTCCATGAATCCTTTGGCATACAGTAGACAAACTGTTCTACTTTATAGAACTGATGAACTCTGAAGAGGCCTTTTGTATCAAGTCCATGGGACCCGATCTCTCTCCTGAAACATGGTGAAAGCCCTGCATATCTGATTGGAAGATCTTTTTCCTCAAAGATCTCATCCTGATACATTGCAGCTATTGGATGTTCTGCAGTTGCAATCAGATATGCATCATCATCCTCAATCTTGTACATCACATTTTCAAAATCGGCAAGGTCAGTTACTGACTCATATGACTTCCGATTGATCATGAATGGTGGAATTACCGGAGTATATCCACGTTTCATTAAAAGATCAATTGCAAAGCGCTGAAGAGCAAGATCTAATAGAACAAGACTTCCTTTAAGATAATAAAACCCAGAACCCGATGTTTTTGCTGATCTCTCAAAATCTGCCCATCCTTTATCAGAAGCAAGTTGACCATGATTGATCAGTTCAAAATCAAACTTTTTTGGTGTTCCAACTTTTTTTATCTCAACATTTTCTGTATCATCCTTCCCATAAGGGACACTCTCATGGAGGATATTTGGAAGCCTCATCTGATAATTGTGAATTGCTGCGGAAAGTTCCTCTATCTCCGCATCATTTACCTTGATCTGCTTTGGAAGATCTGCTGCCTCCTTAAAGAGAGGAGCAGGATCATTTCCGGCCTTTTTAGCTTCGTTAATCTCTTTTGAGATGGTGTTTCGACGACGTTTGAGTTCATTATTCAAAACGGTTAGTTCTCTGACACGTTTATCTTTATTGAGGAGATCATCAACCCAAAGGAGTTTCTCATCATTGCGCCGTTTTTTAAGATCGGCTTTTACTACTTCCGGATTAGCCCGGATAAACTTAATATCGAGCATATTTCACCAATTTATTGTTTACAAGATCTCTATACTATTTTGTTCTCAAATCACATAGATGTTCAGCATCAACGACCAGTTACAACAAAGTGATCATATATTGGATCATCATCATGCATTGATGCTTTTGCACTTTTTCCTGCTTCTTCTACCCATGAAACTATCAGATCTGCTTCAGGCTCTGTTCCAACCGTCAGAAGAATTCTATCTGAAACCTTGCAGACAGCGGCAACAATCTCATGCCAAGTATCCTCATTATTATACTTCTGAATCTCCCCGAACATGAACCCACAGGTAAGCGGGAGAGGTTCATCAAGATAATGCATAAGAAGCCGGGCATCAAGGAGCATTGTATTTTCTGGCTGAAGTCTGCCAGTTTTAAGACCCAAAGCAAGAAGAGAAGCATCATTATCACATGCCAACGGTTTATATCCATTCTTTTCAAGAAGATATGACCCGATACCCGAACCACAACAACAGTCAAGACAGGTGCAACCATCTAAATCCTTATCAATTGATGAGATTAGGCCTTCAACTATCTTGTCTCTTTCAGGGTTATGATCTTCCATTACAGGCTGATTTGTAGCAACAAGGTTTTCTGAATAATATTTCCTTACAGCAGTTGAGAAGAGATCTCTGTTTTCCTGATAGATTTCACAGTCAAGATCTTCAAATCTTTCAATTATCGCAGTATCCGGACATCGAAGATGAGAAGTTATTCCATGCCAGATTTTCCTGTCATCTTCAAGCGCAAATAGTAATGGATTATCTGCCTCATCAATCAAAATTTTCCCATTTGTTGATGATATATCCTTAATGGGCCTGTCAGTTCCAACATACGCAAGATCTGAAAAAGACTGCTCAACAAGGACCAGTTTGTTACATTCGATTAACTCTGCTATCTGCATATCCACATGCCTGTGGTATTAATTATATGTCAGAGAAAAAAAAGGGATTAGTTAGACTTCTTTGGAAGCTCAACCTTTGTCTTGATAATTTCTACTCTGCGAACAGGGTACATTTCTTTTATCTTACGGAAGAGTTCCTTTGTTGTCTCACCATTGATGATGTTGTTAATGAACACACCCATCTCCTGGCTGGTTCCAACAGCTAAAAGATCATCTGTAAGCATCTTTCTGATGATATGCTGCTGGCTCTGGTCTGCACGGGAGAGTGTGAAACATGTAATTGTTGCACGCACTTTGTATCCGTCTTTAGTAACAAAGTTTACTACACTGTCAATACGTGAAGTGCGGCGTTTTACAAGTGATCTGATATAATCACGTGCATATTCATGTCCAATGAAATCAGTGTATGCAGAATCTCCTGCAACATTTGTAACTGCAAATTTCATTTTGACATTCTGTTTCTGGTAATCGTTTACAAGTTCGGAGAGAGGTGTGCTGATTACACGGCCTACAAGTTTTTCCGGCTCGTTTGCAACGGTTTCACCAAGGTATACCTTTCCGACGTTGTCAGGGCTGTATATCTTGTACCAGTTCTTTGCTTTCCATCCTTCGACTCTACGTCCTGGTTGTTTTTTAACTGCCATTATGCCACTCCTGTGACAACTACTGTCCGACTGGACAAATTTACCCTATTGGGCGTTTATTCATTGCCTGTATTAATACCGGCCTCTTTCTCCAAAGATAACTTGTTATCAGTATTATCATTACAGTCACAGAGTTTCTCTGCAACTGAAAGATTTGTCAGATAATCGTCCACAGATGCAATAATTGAACGTGCAGAAGTTCCCGTTATTGTCGTAACAACACTGTTATCCTCGGAAACAGTCTCCATATCGGTCAGATTATCAACTTTTAGAGACTGTTCAATACAATGTGCTACCCTGCTGTCTTTATGCCGTGTAATAATCCGGCCATCAATCTTCATGAACAGGCCTCTGCAATCTGTTTTACAAATCCGGTGAGTTCACTTGTTTCGATTGTAGCACCGGCACGGGTTTTATGACCTCCGCCAAATCCACCACAATCGGCGGCGATACGTCCTACAAGAGATCCAAGTCCTTCATTTCCAGATACAGTACCACGAATTGATAGAAGACTTGCACCGTCAGATGTACCTGACGAGATTACTACAGGCCCTGTTTCATCAAATGCGTTCCAGAATGTATCTGCAAGATCGCTAACAATCTCTCTGTTGCAGGTTTCATAGTATCTGACCCTGGAAGAGAGATCTCTGTCCCTTGACAGCAGAGATTTTATCTCATTTATCAGGTTTTCACGATGAGATACCGCAATTTCCCAGATTTTGTCAAGGCCCTGAGATGAACGAAGACAGAGAGTTGATGCAAGGCTTCCCTGCCTGGATTTTCCACATGCATCAATTAAAAATGTCAGGGTGTGAGCATCCTCAACTGCTTCACGAAGAAGCTGGTAGGTATCACCCCAAATATTCATAAGAGCTTCTGGACGTCCATCTTTGCAGGCATCAAGAACAAGAAGGGATCTTACAAGACTCTTTTTATCATCGGATTCTTCCAGACTCGAAGAATCAGGTATAAGATCTTTTATTTTTTCAATATTCCATGAATAGTTTGGGAAGAATGGGACTGTTGAAAGAGCAATCCTTTCTTCAATATTTCTTCCAGGCATCCGGTATCCACGATTTTTGTTTACGACACCATTGGCAAGAGATTCAAGGTAGATCTCCTGATTTTTTCCGGAAATTCTCTGTCCGTCCCCGATTATTCCGGGTAGCACAAGGCCTGCAAGGTCACGGTTGTCACCAAGTTCATTAGCAACAAGGTATGCTGTTCCTGCCGCACAGAGATCAGTATCACCTGATATTCCATCAATTCTAGGGTTAACGTGGTATGGTCCTTCAAATATCGGAATATGGTGATCAATTACCATGGTCTCTTCTGGAAGATTCTCTATACCTGATCCAAGATCACATAAGAGTACATGGTCCCCGGAGGGAACATCTCCAGGTTTTATCCGATGAACCACTCTTAAACGAAACGGGACATGAGCACGATAAAGAGCACTGCACATTATTGAACCTGCCGCTATACCATCAGCGTCATGATGACATCTGATCTCTATAAATTCATGTCTTGTTAATTCGGCTGCAAGGTCTTTAGCGGCGGTTTCTATAGACATTATGTTATCTTTATTTGGAGAGAAGAATTTCTGCGGTCTCTGGTTTATAGACCCAGCCTGCGGGAAGACGTTTGCTCTTCACGTAGTACTTTACAAGCCGGCGAACCTTTGATTCTGTAAGTCCAAGCTGACGTTTGTTGTGCAGATCTTTCTTATTTTCAGAAAGGTGTTTTCTAAGACCTAATGCCTTGCTGATTAAGTTTCTGAGATCTTCAGGGATTTCTGAACGAAGTTCGTTTTCATTGAGAATCTTGTCGATCTTCTTACCGGTGACAAGTTTTACACTTGGTACACCGTGTTTATCACGAAGTTCAAGGCCAATTTCTGCACTTGACATTCCTTTCTTACGCATGTCAACAATCATGTTGATGATTGCGTCTCTGTCCCTGTTGGACCATTCCGGAGTTTCTATCCGGTATGGACGAATAGACCGCGAAATACCTCTTCTTCTGGCATGCATTCGTGCCATTTTTTACCTCCTTATAAAACAGAGCAAAATCCCGGGAAAGAGGCTATGCTATATGATTTAAGCCAACTCTCTGCAATCCCAAGCCAAAACTGGCCATAACAGGTTAGTGTTACGTCGGATTTGCGTCTGTAAGCACCAAAAAGTGCCTTTACAAATTAACTTTATATGATGATAAGGTTGCCGGCAGTTATCTGCCATTCTGGTTGATGCAGTTTATGAGTGATGAGAAGCCTTCTCGTTCTATTTCAAGCACTTCTTCGCGGGTCATGCCCATTGAGGTTTCTCCATCAGCGGTTAACATTTCAGGGCCATACAATACCGTTCTTATTATTCCATCACTTGATAGGACTTCTTCTGCTTCTTTTAAGTGGACAAATGCCCGGCCTGGAATAATTACGGTTTCAGGGAGGGTTTTGAGATCTATTTGTTTCAGGTCTTTTATTGTGATGAGGTCCGCGATCTCTTTTTTTGCCGGAACTATTACAGATACCTCGGTATTTTCCTTATTCCTTGTTAGTATGTCTCTGATATATGGTGCTGCTATTTCCCCGGTGATTACTGCGGCATGTTTTCGAAGTTTGGGTAGTATTATTCCACAATCCGGGTCTGATGCAAGGATGAAAGGCGATCCAAGGTCAGGATCCCAAAGAGGTGTTCCTGATATCCGAAGGTTTGTCATCTGTGAGACAGTTCTTACAAGTTGTCTGAATTCTTCTGGAGAGTGTGTTCTCTGATCTTTTAGAACAGGCGCGTTGTCAAGCAAAAGCCCCTGGTTTTCTGCGTTTGCAAAACGCATGAGTATTAGACCTTTAACATGGGCAGTTTCAAGCCATTTTATTGTGTCAAGGAGATCCTGACCGTCATTTACTCCGGGAAGGATTACCAATGCGCAATAGACATCTATCTTTTTTGCAAGTCTTTTTACGATTTCAAGTGATACTTCGGGAGTCGGGTCATGCATGTATTTCTTCCGAAGCTCCGGGTTTGACGAGAATATTGTAAATGATATTTCAGTTAATCCATTATTTATTAGGAATTCTGCGATTTCAGGGTTGTCAAAGCCTTTTCCACTTGTATATCCTATGTGTAAGGGCGCCTCAAGGGTTCCAAGGAGTTCTATTAAGTCTCTAAAGTAAGGATAACAGGAGGGATCCCCCCCACCACTGATTGTTATTCTTGAAAGGTCTCCAGTTAATCGGTTAAGGTCAAGGAGTACCTGATCTGCGACTGTTCGAAGATCAAAAAACCCGGAGTAGCGTTCTTTTACGCTTCTATCGCAGTAATCACAACCTTTTGTGAACGGCAGACAAAATCTGCATCCAAATGGAGGGACATCTTTTGCATGCTTGAAATAACAATATGAGCAAAATCCTCTGCAATCAAGCCCAGGTCTTCCTCCTATGTCCACGATTAGCTGTGTCATTGTTTACTAATGGTCTGTTTTATTATGGAATAGTTGTTTTGGTGGTAAGGCTTATTAGCTATTGAGTATAACATTGATCCGCGCCTCAGTGGCTTAGTTGGCAGAGCGGTTGATTTGTAATCAACAGGTCCCGAGTTCAAATCTCGGCTGAGGCTTAAATACAAGGGTTATAAGCCCTAACCCAAACGGAGCCTACGGGAATGCTTTTTTCATTGGGATCATTCTCTTGAGTGTAACATCTGCTATTGTCGCAGTTTTTTCAGACCTTGCTTTCATTCACTTTTTTGGGTCATCTATATAATAATATATAGTAGTAAATAAGAGATGAAATTAAAAACCGACAAAATTTTGAGCACTTTGAGCCTGACCCAAAAATGTGGATCAGAGGTGGGTTTTCGTGGGTCAGCGGGTCAGGGCAAATCGAGTACACGTGGTGAAATTTCATCCTCGTATCAAAGAGATTGGGGGGAATAACGGTGCCACATCGTCGGGTTGCCAAATTTACGTTCATATAGGGGGGAATCGTGATACTCGATCAGAGGCCAAATGAAGGATCCCATCATCCGCAGATCTTTTTTTAAAAAATTAATTACATGTAAAGCTAAAC
>CAYSSW010000062.1:0-9435 GCA_964434005.1 uncultured Methanospirillum sp. | reverse complement strand
TGACTATATAAGAGGTAAACAAAATGTACAATGAAACTGTGATGGATCATTTTATGAATCCAAGAAATCAGGGTGAGATTGCTGATGCTGATGGAGTGGGAGAGGTCGGAAATCCTACCTGTGGAGATATTATGAGAATTTACATCAAAGTTGATGGAGATGTCATCACTGATGCAAAATTTCAGACATTTGGGTGTGGAGCTGCTATTGCATCAAGCAGTATGGCCACTGAATTAATTAAGGGGAAGAATTTGAAAGAGGCATGGGAGTTATCAAATAAGGCGGTTGCAGAGGCTTTAAAAGGACTCCCCCCGATTAAGATGCATTGTTCTGTGCTTGCTGAAGAAGGAATTCATAAGGCAATTAATGATTACAGGGTAAAGCATTCACTTGAGCCATGGGAAGAGAAAAACTGCCATGACTGTGAATGTGGCTGTGGACATTAATGGTGATTCAGGGCGGTATTTTGATATTACCGCCAATTTGTTTGTATCTGTATACCGTTCTTCAAATTTTTATTCGATCTGATTATATCTTTTGTAGACCAATAATAATCTATGCGGGATGTGGGGATATCCTGGGTAATTCTGGGGTTAATTATTTTAGTAGTCATTGGCATGCATTCATGTTTTGCTGATGATGCAGATGAAAGCAAGTTAGTTTCTGATGAGTCTTTTGATAATGCTGAAGATGCGGCAATTTTACCTGAATATGAGATTGTCTCTGTAAATGTTTTACCTTCACAGGGTCAGGTAAGGGCTGGCGAAGGGCTTCATCCATCAATTGTGATTAAAAATAAAGGTGGAGATAGTTTTGATACCAAGACAACCGTTAAGGCTTATTTTGGAAATATCGGTCTTCTTCCGGTGAATGCAACGATTGATCTGCCTTCTGCCGGAGAAGAAAGAAAATATCCCCTTGTGTTTGTGATTCCTGCTGAAGCTACTGCTCATGGAAATAAACTGACTCTATCTATTGATATTGATGATAATGTTATCAGTAAATCTTCTGATAAGACTATTATTGTCAATGCAGCAGCACCTCCTGTTGGAGGGTGTGGCTGCGGTAAATGATCATCTTTCTTTTTTTATTCGAACGATTTCTGATTTGAGTGTGGCTGTTGCTTTTATCATATCAGGCTCTTTTATGACCGCAGAGATTACTGCTATGCCATCTGCTCCAGCTTTAATAACTTCAACTGCATTTATCAGGTTTATTCCACCAATTCCAAGAACTGGAATTTTTACGGCTTTTTTAACCTCTCTAATGAGTTCTGTCCCAAGTCCTTCGCCGGCATCATCTTTTGATCCTGTGTCAAAAACAGGACTTATTACTACATAGTCGGCTCCATCCTTTTCGGCTGATATTGCATCATTTACTGATTGAATTGATATTCCAATGATAAACGGACGGGGTACAAGTTTTCGTGCGGCTGCAAGTGGAAGGTCAGACTGGCCAAGATGAACTCCGTCAGCATTACAGGCAAGAGCAATATCAAGCCTGTCATTGATGATAAAAAGAGATTTGTCACAGATTTTTCGCAATTTTTGGGCGGTTTCATATAATTCTCGTGAATTTTTGTATTTGTCACGTAGTTGCACTAAATCTGCTCCGCCGGTATTTGCAGCTTCTGCAATCATTTCATGGTTAATAGAAGGGTTTATTTTTTCATCGGTGACGATATAGAGTTCAAACATTGTTTACCTGATATACGCGACCGCCAAGTGAGAGATCTACGGGTTTTAAGTCTGCAAGACTGTCAAAGAGGGCTGTTTTGAATGTTCCAGGTCCGGTTGCCTGAATTGCGGCTTTTTCACCGGCAAGGCCAGAGATAGCAAGTGCACAGGCTGATGCCATGAGTTTGTCTTTTGTCACTGCTGCGCATCCACCGGTGATAGAAGTGGCCATACATCCAGTTCCTGATATTTTGCCCATTAATGGATCTCCGTTTTCTATTGCAAGCACGGATCTGCCGTCACTAATGAGATCAATCTGTCCACTCATTGATACTACCATTCCGGTTTTTTCTGCATAGTTTTGACAGATCTCAATGGGATTTCCTTTTACTTCTCCGGAGTCTACACCTTTTACTGTTGCTTCATATCCGGCAAGTGTTCCTATCTCTCCGGAATTTCCTTTAATTATGGCAATTTCAAGTTGGTCGATGAGCATACATGCTGTTTTTGTTCGATAGGTTGTGGCTCCGGCTCCGACCGGGTCAAGTATTATGGGGATGTCGTTTTGATTTGCCGTTTTTCCTGCGATTAGCATTGAATCTATCTGTTGTTCATCAAGGGTTCCGATATTTAAGACAAGAGCTCCTGCAATTGAGACCATTTCGGCCATTTCTTCTTTTGCATGGGCCATTACAGGTGATGCTCCAAGGCTTATTGTTATGTTTGCACAGTCATTCATTGTTACTGCATTTGTTATATGATGAATAAGAGGGGATTTTTCTCTGACTTTTGCAAATATATCTACATAGATATTGTTTGGAAGTATTTTTTTCACGGTCATTTCTCTATAATAATTATTCTTCTTTATTTAAACAGATGACCTCGTAAAAGGTAAACGAGGATTAGTCCTATTGGGAGAAAGATCCATTCATATTTTATGTCAGGGAGGGCAAAGTCGTTGGGTTTATGTTGATTTATCTGGTCTTTTAGTTCATAATATCTTGTTAGATCAAAGTCAGGTAGTAGGGAGATGTCAATTTGATTGAGGATATTCAGGGCAGTGATTAGATCATTATTGAGATAGAGATTTTCTGCTGAGTCCAGTTGTGATACTGCCTGTTCAGGTGAGAGGCTGTTTTCTTGAGTATCACCTATCCCTGTCGCCAGGTCCTGTGCCACAGGAGAGTTTGAGATTCCGGTTTGAGGTAATTGACTCTTGTCACTGTCCATATTTTGTGAGTTTGAATTATCGGTTTGGGGCAATTGTTTAGGTTCAGACCCCATATTCTGTGATTCAGTCTCAAAATCTTCTGCTTCATCACCAGAAAGAACCTTTTCAATACTATCGGAGAGTTCGTCGAGGCGTGGATCATCAGAATTCTTCTTTAACCGTTCAACAGCCAAAAGGGCTTCAGAATGGGCCTTTTTGTTAAGTAGATCCTGAACATTCTGCCCGGTTACTGGATCAACAAGCGTCTTAACATATTCAGAATTTAAAACCGCTCTTCCATCCTCTTCGTATGAGTAACCATCCCATGTGAACATAGTTATTTCCTGTTTATTTTTAGGGTTACAGGATCCAGAGAGAAGACACCTGCCCTTCTCAAAAGCCTTGGCTGCTTCATCATAACGCCCAAGTTTCTCAAGTACAGTTCCTCTCCAGAGCCATCCGTTTGGATATGAGGAATCAATCTCTATTACATGGTCAAAATTTGATAATGCCTCTGAATAGTCACCTGCATTACAGGAATTAACACCGGCTACCATCTCATCCTGTAACACCGATGCAGAAACCAGCGGGAGCAATGCAACAACAAAAAGAAAAACAACAACCCCGGTTTTCATTTATTCTTCCCCTTTTCTTCACGAAGTTTCTTTTCAATCGCAGACAGTTCAGAAATCACATCATCTACATCTGAAAATCTAAACATTTTATCATAATTCAAACACAGATTAAGAAATGAATCAAAATCAGAGAAGCCTGGACGAATAGCTGAAGGCAGAACAAGTAAAGAATCCCACCGGTCAGGCGGTGGATATGGATACCTCCCGGTCATAAGATAATACAAAATACACCCAATCTGATAAATATCGGTTTTTTTACCAACAGATCCCCATCTTCCCGGATTTAACTGTTCAGGAGCAAGGACAGGGCAGTCTTTTGGAATATTCCGGCTGATTGATAGAAATGCTGTATCAATCCCTCCAACCTGAGCTTTCAAACCCTTTGACAGCCAAATATTTGCAGGTTCAAGCAGATAATGCCTGAAACCCTGATGATGCATATATGAAACACCCTTTGCAATATCAAGAGTTAAGAGCACAGCAGAGAGCACCGGAATTGGAACTTTTAGATCTGCAAGTGAATATACAGAAAGTCCATATTGCGTCATCCCCGAAGGGAGATCAAGGATTATACTTGGACCTGGATTTACATTCCATGCATGAAGCCTCAGGATTTGAGGGCATTTAAGAGATCTCCAGGCATGAATTTGTCCCTCAAGTGACCCAATTGGGATAATACTTGTATCAGGTATTTTCATTGCAAACGAATTTTTATCTGATTCTCTGACAACCTCATAAATCGTTCCAGATCTGTCATGTCCAATAATCTTTACCGGTTCGTACTGTTCGGTAAATTCTTCAGGGAAGCCTTCAACAGGATTTTCTTCAGAATCCTCTGATGTTTTGACTTTATCCTTATCCTTACCTTTATCCTTACTTTTTTCAGAAGTTTCCATCGAATGGATTAATGAACTGACATACAAAAGATCAGGATCATTTTTTACATCAGGATCTGTTGTAACTGCTTCCTTTAGATAAAGAACAGCCTCTTCTATCTTTTTTTCGCTCCAGAATGAAACACCCTTATTATATGGAATCCTTACCGGAAGCAGCCATTTTTTACCTCCTGATGAAATGGAGACCATTTTCATAATCGAGTGTTCCTTCTCTTCAGAAGGCTCAGGAGATAGATCAACTTCCTCCTCTTTCTGCGAATGAATTGTTGTTTTATCAAAAGTTATGCTATCTTTAGATTTGTTGTGGCATTTAATTACCGCAATAATACTTTTACCCTGTTTTTTGAATCTGTCAAAAAACCAGTTGATTGGAAGATCTTTAGGAGAAGTGTTTATTACAATCCTTATTGTCCTGATAAATGTCTGACCAGAATAGTCTGTATAATGGATTGGCCATATGCACTCTTCATCGCCGATATTTCCGCCCTTTACATTTAAAGTAATTATCTTTTCAGATCTTCCCGAAACCTTCTGTTTTTCTACAATAACTGGTCTTTTTCCAGAATTTTTAACAAGCACCTGTGCGATACATTCCTCTCCTTCACGTCCAAATGCTCCAATTGGAAAAAAAGCGACAAGTTCCCGGTTAGAAGATCCACGTTTTGTGATTATTGCATGATATTTTTGAACTTCAATTATCTGTGTTGGGATATTTCCTCGCATTCCGACAGAAAAACGAATCTTTTTGACGATTCGCGTAATTGTTATGACCGAATATATACCAAAAGCGGCAAAACCCAGGAATAACCCAAGAAGTATGAAGAAGTTAGTCAGAATAAGACTTTTTAGAGGGTCTTCATCCGCTGGATTCTCTAAATATGAGTCCTCTTTTCCTGTAAAATCTTCACGAACAATAGTAACTGTTTCAGGCCTTACTTCAATAATTCGTGTCCTGTTATAGGCTCCTCCAACAAGCAGGAGAGAATGCTCCCCGACTGGAACATCTGAAAGTGTCAGTGGCGTTGTTCCTTTTAGTTCATCATCAAGAAATACCGTTACATAGAAATCACCACTTGAGACTTCTATCGCCCCTGTTTTTTGAATAGGTTTAATAGTATCTTTTGAACTGATAACTGTTTTATTTATTACATCTGAAATATGGGTTATTTCATCGTTTTTAACCCTAACCATTGAAATTGATAGAATGTGTTCGCCATCATTTTCCGGAGTTAACGAAAAGATAAACTGGTATGATTTGCCATTTGCAATTCGAGGTCCATTCGGAAGTGTTGGGATTTCTGGATCTATTTTTAAATCAGGAGCGGTGATCAAAACCCCAAATCTTTCCCTCTCATTTTTCCAGGCCATCATACCATCATTTGAGAAGGTGACTGAGTACTGACCAGTAACTCCTGTCTGAAGGATTTGTGGAATGGTGTCGGATTCATATCTTGCGGAAAAATAAGCGAGATCATTGATGGAAACTGCTGAAATTGCGGAAAATAAAAGAGAAAGCACAATTAATACTTCAATGTAATATCTGTATTTAGAGTTATCAGAAAGCATTTTCTAATTCATACTCTGAATAGGTCTACTGATTTTTATTTATGTCGGTTTGTGTATCCTCAATATCTTTGAGATCTTTTAGAAAATCTTCTATCTGGCTGTATCTTCCTTCTTTTTTGATTGAGAGGAGTTTTGCGATTATTGGATCATACTTTTCAAGTGTCTTTTTAAATGAAGAAAGAGGAATCAATTCTGTTTCATTACCGACAAATGCTTCCTTTCGAACAGCCTGATATGCCTCTTTGCTGTATGGAAGAAACCCTGTCAGGAGTTCATAAAAGATGACTCCGACCTGGAAGATATCAGTTCTTTTCCCTGTATTCCCATATTTTTCCATATTACGCTGCTCTGGTGCAATGTAAAGTGCAGGGGCATCTTTTACATCAGATTCAGGGATAGAAAATCCAAGTTCATTCTTCCCTCGTGCATAACCTGATAATTTGGCATTAAGGTGTTTTGTTAAAAGGACATCGCCGGCCTGAAGATGATAATGCCTGATACCCTGATTATGGGTATATTTCACGCCTTCTGCGATATCTTTGATTAGCGAGACTGCATATTTTTCTTTTACAGGTTTTGGAAGGAGAGCAATTGAAGTTTTGTCCTCTCCTTTATACTTAAAACCGTCAAGATATTCATTCTCAAGAAAGGTCAGATCCTCATTAAATTCAGCTTTATAGAGATGCACTACATTTGGATGCCTGAGATGGGCCCAGACCGAAGCCTCTTTTTTTAGTATTTCACTATCAGCACCCTGCATATGTGCTACCTTTAATGATCTGATTGCTCCATTATCCTTTTTCAGAACTTTGAAAATTCTGGCATAATGATCATCTCCTGCAATTCCAAGTGGTTCATATCTATCGGTTAATGCTGATGGAAAACCAAAAGGATTGTTTATATCTTTCTGATCCTGGTCCTCATCCTTTACACTAAGTTTTTTCTTCTCTTCAGCTTCTGATTTAGAGGATTTTTCGTTTTCTCCACTACCACCGCGAACATTTGTATCATTTAACTGTTGTTTCTTACTGCCGCCTCCGGGAGAAGTATTTTTAGAGTTTTTATTACTACCGTCAGCACTCTCATTTATCGCAGTACCTCCACTTCCTCCAGAAGGGCCACTTCCAGTACTGTTTCGTCCAAATCTTATTCTACCATCAGATCCCTTATGGACAAACAGGATTGGGCCAGCAACCCGTCGAATTGGGTGTTTTTCGGGGATTACTCCTGTACCCATCATTAATATCTGAAACCCGAAGAACAGGATTACTATACAAAAGACTACAAGTGGAATATTATCAAGTATTGCGCCAAGGAGAGTAAATCTCTGGACATTTTCAGAAACTATTGTTGGTTTATTATCTGATGTAAAATCTACGCTGATTCGATTTGCAGTTCCACGTTTTACGGTAACTGTCGCCCATTTACTTGTATAATCTGGATGTGAAATTATTAATTCATATTTTGCAGGATTGAGATCAGGCATTGTTAGAGGGGTTTCTCCACGTTCAAGGTCCCCCATTCTGACTTTTGCACCGGACGGGTAGGATTCTACTATTATAGATCCAAATTCAGGAGATGAAATACCACCTTCAGGTATGACTGTAACAGTTTTTGTAAAACTGTCAGGAAATGGGGTGTAAACCGAGCCTTTCTTTGTTGCCATTGAAAAACTAAGTGTATAATCTCCTGGTTTTTGTGAGGGAAGAAGGGTTATAGGGAAAATAATCTTCTCCTGAGGGCGGATTTCAACATCAGGATTTAATGGTGAAAAAACAGGATCAACATTTATTGAGGATTGAAGTCCTTCATAATACAGACCAAATCTCTCCACATCATATCGCCATGAGACCATGCCCCGGTTCATAAAAGTAACCGTTATTGGGTAAGATCTCCCGGCTTCGATTATGTCAGGGATTGTATCTTCAGTACATTCTGCCTTTTGAAACCCAATGTCAATTCCGCTTGAATATGGACTATCAGATGCAGGGCATGTTGACACCAAAAATAAAACAAACAATATGGATAAAGTCCAATATTTTACCCCTGCATCTCTTATCATATGGGATCCTTTGGTTCTATATGAATTATACCGGAGAATGAATATATCCATCCATTTTGTCCGGGTTCTATTGCATAATATATTATACTCTGAAGACATTCGTTTTGATAAGATGTTACGTGAGATGATTTTTAGATATCCGGCAGTGCCGGTTGTTTTAATCGCGATTCTTATTCTTGCAATAGCAGGGGCCATCTTTCTTCCATTTCTCTATGCTCTTGTTATTGCACTTGCCGGCGCTATTATTCTTTCACCTCTTCATCAATATATGATTAAGAGGATGAACAGTGGAGTTGCAACCTTTATTTTGTGTATCCTTTCTCTTATTGCAATCATTGGTTTTGTTGCAAGCATCTTTACAGCTCTTGCAAATTGTAGCACTATGCTTGCAAAGATGTGTTATACGATTTATCACTCTATCACAAGTTTATCAATCTCTGAAAATCTTGAACAAATGATCTCAATAATTCCTGCGGACAGTTTAAACATGCCTGATAGTGAGGAGTTGATTAATGGTGCAATACAGGCTGTTATCTCCTGGGTACAGGGTTTTGCCCTCTCACTTCCCTCGCTTTCAATTCAGTTTTTAATCTTTATTCTTGCGTTATATCTTATTCTTCAAGGTGGAACTGAGATATTTGTCAGGTTTAGCAATTCACTTCCTGAAAAAACTAAAAATTATGTCAACCGGTTAGCAAGAATTACGATTGATACCGTCTATGCTGTTTTTGTTGTAAATATTGAGATAGCAGTTATTACATTTTTTATTACATTGCCGTTTTTCTATTTCATGGGATATGAAAATCCGGTATTCTGGTCATTTATTTGTGGAGTGTCTCATCTCCTTCCGTGTTTTGGGCCTCAGTTAATTGCTGTATTTCTTGGGGTTTATCAACTTGCACTTCATGATTATATGCAAATTTTGCTTCTGATTGTTATTGGATATCCATTAATCAGTGGGCTTGCAGACTTTTATTTCCGGCCAAAACTTCTTGGAGACCGTGTGGCTGTTCATCCGGTTCTGATGATGATTGGGGTTTTTGGAGGTATGTATACACTTGGAGCTATAGGTCTTATTGTAGGACCTCTGCTTGTTTCACTGGCCCTTACTGCATATGAAATTATTATGGACGCTCTTGAACATGATGACAAGTGGGATGATGAGATAGTTGAGGATTAATTTTTTATCAATAATCTCCAGGAAGCCTTAAAATCTCTTTTTCTCTCTTAACATCACATTCTGCAATAAAAAATAAAACGGACCGCGGGTCTTTTTGTGCTCAATTTTATAAACCGAGGAATTGTGGTAATTACATATTCATCTCTAATCAATACAACCCATCATCCGCAGATCTTTTTTTAAAAAATTAATTACATGTAAAGCTAAACT
>CAYSSW010000061.1:0-9562 GCA_964434005.1 uncultured Methanospirillum sp. | reverse complement strand
CTGATGTTGAGACAAAAGTTGCATACATAAACATTCCGGGAACAGGAGGAATTGATGCGGACTTTATTGCGGAGCCAACAAGTGGGGACGCTCCATTAACAGTTAAGTTCACTGACCTCTCGACAGGAGACCCGACAATGTGGAACTGGGACTTTGGGGACGGAGTTGTACCAATGTCTAATGATACTGCACAGTGTGCAGGCGGAAACTGCAACAATGTTGCAAACCCGGTCCACACATACACAAGTGAAGGATCATACACAGTAACACTTACAGCAAGCAACAAAGACAGCACTGATGTTGAGACAAAAGTTGCATACATAAACATTCCGGGAACAGGAGGAATTGACGCAGACTTCACAGTAGACAAAAACTCAGGTCAAAAACCATTAACAGTTCAGTTTACTGACCTCTCAACAGGCAGCCCGACAATGTGGAGCTGGAACTTTGGAGATGGCACTGAAGAAGGAATGATAGCATCTCCGACTCATACATACGAAACTCCTGGAATCTATTCAGTAACCCTTACTGCAAGCAGTATGAATGATTCTGACACCATCACAAAGGATAATTTCATCTCAGTCACAGGAGATATCCCGCCACCGGTTGCAATGTTTGAAGCAACTCCGGTATCCGGAAATGCACCACTTGATGTCCAGTTCAAGGACCTATCAATAGGACCACCAACATCATACGCCTGGGACTTTGGAGATGGAATTACCTCAACCGAGGCAGATCCACTTCACACATACTCAGTAGAAGGAACTTACACAGTCACTCTCAAGGTCACCAATAGTGGTGGCTCACACATAATGACCCGTGAAAATTACATCTGTGTAGGAACTGGCGGTAATAAAATTGTAGCAGACTTTAGTGGAACACCAACCACCGGAGTAAAACCACTTACAGTAAAATTCCAGGATCTCTCAACAGGCACACCAACAATGTGGAGTTGGAACTTTGGAGATGGAAAAACTGAAGGGATGCTTGCAAATCCAACTCATACCTATGATAATCCGGGAACATATACAGTAACCCTTACAGCAAGCAGTCAGACAGGTGAAACTTCTACAAAGGTTCGTGAGAATTATATCACCGTCACAGGTGATGGCCCTGTTCCACCAGGAGTATCTGGTAAAATCAAGATTATCTACGCACCAGACAGATCTTCTGTATATCTGAACAATGAACTGAAAGGTGAAACAGCCTTCCTCAAGAACTTCATGCTTTCAGATTTACAGCCCGGAGTCTATCAACTTCGGATCTCAAAACCAGGTTTCTCAGATTACGCAACAAATGTTCAGGTAATGTCTGGAAAGACAATTGAGATTATGGCCGATATGCGGATTACTCCAACCGAAAACGGAATCATCAGTGTCTATACCTATCCGGAAGGATCAGAAGTATCAGTTGATGGAGCAGTAGTTGGAAAAGGCCCTGTCTGGATGCCTGAGGTGACTCCAGGTGACCATGTAGTAAAGGTTACTGCACCGGGATACCTTGAATGGGTTCAGACAATAACAGTCGGCGGAAAGGGCAGTGTCTCATATGTTACCGCAGCACTCTATCCATCATGGTGGACACCTCTCTATGGTTACCTGATGATTACATCTGTACCGGGTAATGGTGCTGCATATCTTGATGGAACACTTCAGGGAAACACACCACTAACACTCTCACAGATCTCACCAGGAGAACACACTGTTCGTGTAGAACTCAACGGTTACAATGTGTGGGAACAGAAAGTCACAATTATGGAAGGCCGGACATCATATGTGATAGCCCAACTTTCCAAGGGTCAGAGTACCCCTGTGACTCAAATGTCAACATAATTTTTTGGTATTGGAGAAAACCTCCATTGCCCATGACTTTTTTTGCATGAAATTTTTTCCGATCTTCAGAAAATGGTTACATCATAGCCATGGAGAATACAAATGATCTATAATTCAAACTAACAGGTAATGAAACCAGACATAAAATCTAAAGTTGAATATATCCAAAAAATTACAAAATAGAACGCCTGAATATGAATATTCATACTTAAAAATGAGACAGATAATTGGCTTTTGACACAATGACCAAAAATGAAACTTTTATTCTTTATTAACTTCTTTTGATTCGTGCAGGATTGTTCTTACACGTTCAAGAAACTCAATCTGGTGGGTGTAATCTCCGACTATTGATGCTTTTATCTGATCAAGGATCTCATCTGTTGAGAGCGAAAGTTGATAGATCTTATTAGGTCTTCCTTTCTTCTCGGTCATCATCTGAGAGACTTTTACCCATTTGCGTTTTACAAGATAATTTATTGCTACACTCACTTCAGGTTGACGAAGATCAGTCCCCCGCTCAATCTCACGTGATGTTAACACTACACCCTTAAAAAGTGATACAAGTACTCGTGAGTCATTTCTTTTTACCCCCACAGTTGTAAGTATTGTAGAAATCTCTTCATCTTCTTTGGTAAAAGAGATATTATTCCCCATTCCTTTTCACATCCCCAAGTATAATCTATCGATTATTATTATAATACTATTATATCATTTCATTTATTAATGTATGATATTGGAATCGGCAAAAACTGTGAACAAATAAGACTAAAAATTAAATATTTCGAAGAAATAATCCATCAAACTTCCTGAATTTTGGATTGAAGTTTTTTAAGAGTATTTAAAGAACAGTCGTCAGGAACTTCAACTCCTTTACCATCCAAGAGAAGATTTGTGATAAACCGGGGTATCTATTAGAAAGACATGAATTTTTTAAATCATCATTCAGATTTATCAAAACGGATTAGCATCAACAGATTTTGCTAATTAAATAAGAGGCGCGATATCACCAGTTAATAGAAAAGGTATATCTTTAAAAAATGTTAGAATATTCAAAAATGGGCCCGCTGAGATTCGAACTCAGGATCTCCGCCGTGTGAAGGCGACGTCTTAACCACCTGGACCACAAGCCCAAAAAGAGTGCACCGATCGGGATTCGAACCCGAGCTATTGGCTTGGAAGGCCAAAGTCATACCTCTAGACCATCGATGCGATGCTCTATTACGTTGTGGTTAGTTGTATTTATAATTATCCAAATGATCTCGACAAATGTAAACTTTGATAATAGTGATAAAGAAGTTCAAAGTAAAATAAGTACATAACATAGGGAAAGACCATGCAGGAAATAAAACAGATGACCGAATTATCGGCCGAAGATCAAAAAAGGCTTGCATATACCGGGCTTGAAGTAGACATGAAGAACAGGTCCGGCAGTTTCTTTCAAAAAGATCAGGATATCTGCCAGGTTACATCAGACTGCAACGGAATAGAATTCCTTGCAATTACTGACGCTCTTAAAAAATATCCATGGGTTGAGGAGTATGTCTGGAAAGCGGTCGCAAAAGACAAGGATAAATATACAAAATATGTTGCCGACCAGAAAGAACCAAAGGGCTTTGTTGTAATTGCAAAAAAAGGCAGTAAAAGTATATACCCATTTCAGGCCTGTATGCTTATGTCAAACTCTCCTGTCCAGTGTGTCCATAACATAATAATCGCCGAAGAAGGAGCCGAACTCCATGTAATATCAGGGTGTGCAAGTTCTGCTGCAAGAAAAAGTGGAACGCATATCGGTGTCACTGAATTTTTTGTCGGAAAAGGCGCACGTGTAACCTCCACAATGATCCATAACTGGGGCAAAAATATTGCAGTCTTTCCAAGAAGTGCATCAATAGTTCAGGAGAATGGCGTATTCATGTCAAATTATGTCTGTATGGATACCGTACGAAAAGTCCAGATGTTTCCGGTCTCCCACCTTGTCGGGGAGAATGCTGTTGCAAGATTTTCAAGTGTAATCGTCGGTCATCCTGGATCCTTCCTTGACATCGGCTCGGCTGCAATACTTGAGGCAAAAGGAACAAGTGCAGAACTCTTAACAAGAGCTATCACAACCGGTGGAACCATAATCTCACGTGGCAGGATTGAAAGCAAGGTTAAGGGGACAAAAGGGCATATCGAATGTAAAGGTCTTATCTTAAAGGACGGCACTATTCACGCAATCCCGGAAATAAAGGGAACAGTTGTAGAAACGGAACTTTCGCATGAAGCTGCGGTTGGAAAGATTGCAAGAGATGAGATTGAATACCTGATGGCAAGAGGCCTTGATGAAGAAACTGCAACTTCTACAATTATCAGAGGTTTCCTTGACGTCAAACTTGAAGGCCTGCCAGATGTCTTACAAAAACAGATAGAGACTGCAATAGACACTGCCGAGAAAACAGGCTTTTGAGGTTTAATATGAAGATTATTAAAAAAATTATTGATGAAGTCGAAAAGACAACCAATGAATGCGGATTATCAGAAGGCCCGGTTTTCCTTGAAGAAATTGAAGGAGCACCACTTTGCGCGTATGAAAGTGGCAAATTAATGAAGGTCAGTTTTGGTGGCCGGTCAGCAACTGTTGCAACTAAAACCCCGTATAATGCAACCACAAAACCCTCGTTCATGTTCAATGCCCCGTTATCTAAAGAACCACAGATTGCTGCTGCAATCGGGATTACAAATGTAATTGCCGCGTTTCTATGCAGAATTAGAAAACCATATCCGTGCGAACCAGAAGAACACATACATTGTCATGATTGTTTAAAAGCAGAACTTTCCGGGAAAAAAATCTGGTATATTGGAGAGAATGCGGAAATTATTAAGGCAATAGAACAAAAAGCAGACAGCCCTGAACAATCAGATATAATCCTTGTAACTATTGACAAAATCTCAACTGAAGAAATGGAGAAAATACCTGAAGCATTAAAAAATAAAATCATAATGGTTGGCCCATCACTTGCAGGCTCCGCAAATATTTTGGAGAATAATCATTTCTGTCCATATGCCCGAGGCAATATCTAAAACAGTATGAAACAAACCTAACTATTATGTTGTTTGGTTCATCAGGTATTCGTCAGGTTTATACAATAGATCTCCTTTTTTTAGCCCAGAAAGTAGGGAAGGCTCTCTGCTCAAACGGTGTTAATAAGATAATTCTTGGCCGTGATACCAGAACCTCTGGAGAAGCTCTTTCAAGTGCCTTTGTATCAGGAGTGTGCGGAAATGGTGGAGAGATTTTAAGTGCAGGTATATGCACGACTCCAACGGTTGCATATGCAGCAGGAACGGCAGATTATGGCTGCGCAATCACAGCTTCCCACAACCCTGAAAGATACAACGGGCTAAAAATATTCAACGTTAACGGATCATCACTCACAAAAGAACAGCAGATAAAAATAGAAGAAAACTGCAACGACAAAAATTATTCTGACTGGACTAATCAGGGACAGACTAATGAGATAGATGCATGTCAGATGCACATTGATGCAATCCTAAAACTTCGGCATTTTTCAGATGATATGCATGTAGTGCTTGATTGTGGAAATGGCGCAGGATCAGTGCTTACTCCAAATCTTTTCAGTAAAATGGGTCTGACAACCACCGGGCTAAATGTAAATCCATGCGGTCATTTTTTCAGACCTTCTGAACCATTACCAGAGAATCTTCCATGGATGCATGATATTATCAAAAAGACAGGTGCATCATGCGGGATTGTGCATGATGGGGATGCTGATCGGATGATGGCATTTGATGAACTTGGACGATTCATTCCAGGTGACAAACTGCTAATTCTCTTTGCAAAATACCTAAACGCAAAAGAGGTTGTGACCACTTATGATGCCTCGATGATAATTGAAGAGTTTTCAAAGGTAAAACGGACTCCGGTTGGTGATGCATATGTATCTGAACAACTTGTAAGATGGGGAAAATTTGGAGGCGAGCCATCAGGTGCCTGGATCTTCCCGGAGATCTCATACTGTCCTGACGGCCCGTATGCCGCGGCCCTTATGTGTGAAATGGCAAGTGAATTAAAACTCTCAGAAGAGGTCGATTCTATTCCATCTTATCCAATTATCCGGGATTCCATAGAACTTGAAAATGCCCGCGAAATAATGTATGGTATTGGAGCCAGCAGCCCGACTGATGGTATCAGACTTGAGGAAGAAGAAGGCTGGTGTCTTATAAGAGCAAGCGGAACTGAACCAAAAATCCGGATAACAGCCGAGGGAAAGACTATAGAAACTGCAAAGACTATGCTCAATAGTGGAAAAGAGATGATAAAATTAGTCAGGAGGGAAATGTAAAGAATGGTTATCTGCGTAATTCTTGCCGCAGGGGAAGGAAAAAGAATGCGTCCACTAACCGGGAACAGACCCAAAGTCATGCTTCCAATTGCCGGAAAGCCGATGATAGAGCATCTGATTCTTGCGGTAAGGGATTGTGGAATAACAGACTTTATTCTTGTAACCGGGTATTGTAAGGCAGCTGTCAGGGAGTATTTTGGTGATGGCAGAAGTTTTGATATAAATATCAGGTATGTCTCCCAAATGAACCAGAAAGGAACCGGTGATGCAGTAATGACAGTCAAGTCTTTTATTCCATCCGGGGAGTCATTTCTTCTTCTTAATGGAGATATGATCCTTGAAAAAACAGATATCTTATATTTTTTGAAAAATTCTGCTCCAGCGATGGGAGTTATTGACTCAACTCATCCACAGGATTTTGGAGTAGTTACAATAGAAAAAGAGAGATCTGATCTCAAAACTGCGACCGTTACAGGACTTGAAGAAAAGTCAGAGAATCCTAAGACAAATCTTGTAAATGCCGGGTTATACCTCTTCAGTTCTGATATATTTACCAACCTTTCAAAGATAACTCCATCACCAAGGGGAGAGTTAGAACTGACCGATGCGTTGATTCCGTATATTGAAAACAAAAGCCTGAAAGCAGTATCTCTTTCCTCATGGTCTGATATTGGAGCACCCTGGGATCTTTTAAATGTCCATGAGATGTCAATGAAAAATATAACAAAAGCCATCGATGGAGAGGTTGAAGAGGGCGTTACAATGCATGGAGAAGTTATAATCGGAAAAGGAACAATAATTAAATCTGGAACATACATTGAAGGCCCATGTATCATTGGTGAAAACTGTATAATCGGACCTCATGCATATCTTCGTCCTGGAACTTGTATTAATAACAACTGCCATATCGGGCATTCAACTGAACTAAAAAATACAATTGTTATGGATAACACAAATATTCCGCATTTTAATTATGTTGGGGACAGTATAATTGGAAGTGGATGCAATTTTGGAGCAGGAACTAAAGTTGCAAACCTTAGACATGACAAAAAAGGGATAATCATCAATGGTATCCATACCGGCAGAAGAAAATTTGGAGCCGTTATTGGTGATGATGTGCTCTTTGGAATAAACTGTTCGGTAAATGTTGGTTCAGTTATCGGAAATCATACCCGGATTTCCCCTGGAACTATCGTTAACGGGAATATAGCAGATAACTCGGTGATAAGGTGAGCTTTTCGGCAGTAATCCTTGCGGCAGGGGAAGGAACAAGATTAAGACCTCTGACTCAAAACAGGCCTAAAGCACTAATTCCGATTGCTAACAGACCAATTGTTGAATATGTCATAGATTCACTCGTAAAGTGTGGAATTCGCGACATAATTGTTGTTGTAGGTTATCGTAAAGAACAGGTAATGCGTCATCTTGGAAAACTACCGTTTCAGGTAAAGATTGTAGAGCAGAAGACCCAGCTTGGAACAGCCAATGCCCTCATGTGTGCCAAAGATCTTATAACCTCCCAATCAGCCCTTATCCTTCCAGGAGACAATTATATTGACCCTGAATCGATAAAGGCGATAATGAAGGTGGAGGACTCCATGCTTGTTGCAACACATAAAAATCCTTCAAATTTTGGTGTTGTAACGGTTGATGACGGCAGAGTTGTTGATATCATCGAAAAGCCGGCAAGGGCCAATAGAATGACGGTCAGTTGTGGAGTCTTCAACCTGACAAAACCCCTGATTGAAAAGATTACAGCACTTAATCTGACAGATGCAATCACTGAATTAATTAAAACCGGACATAAAATCTCTGCTGTTTCTGCAAATGACTGGCAGGATGCCATATACCCCTGGGATCTTACAACTATGAATTCAAGGCTTATAACAAATATCAAACCTGAACTATCCGGGGAAATTAATCATAATTCTGTATTATCTGGCAAAATTGCAACAGGCAAAGCCACTAAAATTGATCCATTTACAGTAATAAAGGGGCCTGTAATTATTGGAAAAGATTGTATAATCGGACCTCATGTAGTAATCGGGCCAGAATGTAGTATAGGAAACCGTGTGATTATCGAACCATTTACTGTTATTAATCGATCAATTATTATGGATGACTGCCATATTGGCTGCCATTGCTCAATAAAAGACTCAATTGTAGGAGATGGATGCAACTTTAGTGATAATATCACGGTTATAAACGGCAATGGCCCAATTGCATTCGGAGAGGAATATTTTACGGGTAAATTTGGAGTTATTATTGGTAATGGAGCCAGATTGTCAGCCGGATTAACACTTGAAAACTGCATTATCGGGAATGATGTAACTATTGAAAGGACAGGTTCGTGTATCACATCAAAATATATTTTAGATAATACCAGGGTGATGTAGGTTTGTGTGGAATAGTTGGCTATATTGGTTACAGAGATGCAGAACCTGTAATTATTGACGGCTTGAGAAAACTTGAGTACAGGGGATATGATTCATTTGGTATTGCAACATTATCTGATAAAATATCTGTTTTCAAGCGTGAAGGAAGAGTAGGTACAAATTTTATTGATATTAACCTACCTGGTAGTATAGGAATTGGTCATACCAGATGGGCTACACATGGAGTTCCATCAGATATTAATTCGCATCCTCATTGTGACTGTAAAAATAGAATTGCTGTGGTTCACAATGGAGTTATTGAAAACTATGCAAAACTAAAAGATGAACTGATAAGAAAAGGTCATATTTTTATTTCTGATACAGATACAGAAGTTATACCACACTTAATTGAAGAGTTTTATGAAGGAGATCTGCTTGATGCGGTTAAAAAAGCTGTTCCTTATCTTTCTGGTTCATTTTCACTTCTCATTCTTGCTGAAGGTGAGAACAGGCAGATTGCAGTCCGCTTTCAAAGTCCACTTGTAATTGGGGTAGGTGATGGGGAAATACTGACGGCCTCTGATATCACTCCCCTTCTTGAATATACCTCTCAAATAATTTATCTTAAAGATGGAGATATTGCTGATCTGACACCTAATGGTTATACGATTTATTCAGATGGAAAAATCGTAAACCGTGAACAGGTAACCATAACCTGGACTCCGGATACTGTGAAGAAAGGTGGTTTTCCTCACTTTATGCTAAAAGAGATCTATGAACAACCGGAAGTAATCTATCGGGCAATCCACTCTTTAACCGCCGAGACTCTTCCAAAACCCCTGAAAAATGCAAAATCAATAACTGTTGTTGCATGTGGAAGTTCATATAATGCCGGACTTATCCTTCGCTATCTGCTTGAACCGGCAATTAATATTCCAATAAGAGTTGAAATCGGATCTGAGTATAAATACATGCAGACTCCGGTTGGAGATGTAATTATTGGGATCTCTCA
>CAYSSW010000060.1:0-9564 GCA_964434005.1 uncultured Methanospirillum sp. | reverse complement strand
GTTTAGCTTTACATGTAATTAATTTTTTAAAAAAAGATCTGCGGATGATGGGATCACTCTAATGGAGTATGTAATTTCCCCTCGGAACTTGAGAGAATACCCATTTTATGGGTGGGTTATACAGGGTCTGTGAAAAGTGTAATATCGCTGCCATGGTGTTACTATTCATGATTGATTAACCATCGGTAACGGATTCAAAAAAATACAACAATAATTTCAAAGAAAAAAAAAGAAAAATCTCCTTTATACCGAAGGAGTTGCATTTTCAGTTAAATTAGATATAACACAGATTTCTTTCTCAACTACTGGTGTGAAAATTTCTGATCCAATCCACCAGTTACCGTCGACTGGCATAACATATGCAGTCATCTCTTTTGCAACAAGTTCACCATCAATTGTGTCAGTTGCTGTCCATGTAACAAATCCACCGCCTACTTTTGCAGCATTTCTCATAAGTTCAACATAGTGAACTCCATTAACATCAGAGAGTGAAAGCTGATTCTGACCAACACGATTAAGATCTAATGGTGAAGCAAGAAGTTTACAATCATTGTCGTATGCAAAGATTGCCATATCAGGTGCTGCCCACTTTGAAAGACGATCATTAAACCCTGCGATTGCAATATCTTTACCTGATCTTAATGCATAATCCTTGGCTTGAGCAACAAACTCAGTAAGTGCATCAGTTGTAACTACCTCAACTGATTCTGAATCTGGAACAACAACATCAACTTCAGTAACATTCTCTACAGTAACATTTTCAGCAGTTTCGTTGACAGTGTCATTAACAACATCAGTTACATTCTCAGCTGAAACTCCAAAAGAGACAGCAATAAGAATTAAAAAGATAGAACCAAATACCCAGTTAAATTTCATACCTAAAACTATTAGTCTTATTTCCTATTAACAGGTGATTATATCTTATAACATGGATAATTTATGGAATCAAAAAAGCATTCAAAGAGTAATCTCTTTGAATGTTTTAGCAGGGACACCGCATATTGGACAGGTCCCAGGAGCCTTGTTCAACTGGATATTTCCACAGACAGGGCAAAGATAAACTGCTGTTATCTCAAAGTCCTTACCAGTACTAACTGCCTCCAGCGCGGCTTTGTAAAGGCCTGCATGAACCTTTTCAGCCTTCATTGCAAGATTGAAGATCTTTGTTGCATCATCTTTACCTTCAGCTTCTGAAGTTTTGATGAATTCTGGATACATATCAGTAAATTCTTCAGTTTCACCAGCAATTGCAGCCTTTAAATTCTCAACAGTCTTATCAAGTCCATGGGTTATAAATAATCTCTTTGCATGAACAGCTTCTGCATCTGATGCTGCACGAAAGAGCTTTGCCACATTTGGAAAACCTTCTGCCGCTGCCTTTTCAGAGAAGAGCAGGTATTTGCGGTTTGCTTGTGACTCACCTGCAAAAGCAGCCATGACATTATCTTCAGTTGCCATAGATTTTTTATTTGCCGTCAATCTTAAAGGTCTTTTCGAATAAACAAAATTGCATAACATCTATTCTAATATGAAAAAAGATTGAATTGTAATGTGATGGTCAGAAAACGAATGGCCGACCTTGAAGAACATGACAGGCCACGGGAAAAGATCTCAAGTAAAGGAGCAGGTTCACTAAATGATGAAGAATTAATAGCAGCAATACTTGGAAGAGGTACAAAAAATAACGACATACTTTCCCTTTCTCGTGATATAGCCAATTTGATACGAAAGAATCCTGATGCCGGATATAATGACTTCTTAAAGGTTAATGGAATAGGCCCCTCAAAAGCAAGTTTGTTAGTAGCATGTTTCGAATTATGCCGGAGATATGGAAAAATTCCTGAAATAAAACCTGTAAGAATATCCAACCCATCTGATCTCTTAAATATACATGAAATAGAAGAGATTCGTAGAAGCAAACAAGAAAATTTCATTGTAATCACCATAAATGGAGCATCAGAAGTCATAAACACAAGACTAATAACAAAGGGAATTCTTACACAAAGCCTTGTCCACCCACGGGAAGTATTCTCTGATGCAATCATTGACCGTGCCTACTCAATAATCGCAGTACATAATCATCCATCCGGAAGCACGACACCAAGCACCGAAGACCAGATTGTTACTGAAAAACTGTATAATTCTGGAAAAATCCTTGGAATTTCTCTGTTAGATCACGTTATAGTCACAAAGAATGCTTATTATTCAATGGTTGAAAATGGTGTTTTCTCAAATTTTCGTTAATAGCAACACACATGTTTATCCCTAAATAAATCAATAGATGAAAAGAGGCGATAGACATGTACGAACCAAAATTCTATCTCTGCAAAAAATGTGGTAACCTGATTACAATGATAAAATCATCAGGTGTTCCTGTAGTTTGTTGTGGCGAAGAGATGACTCTACTTGTGCCAAACACAACAGATGCAGCAAAAGAGAAACATGTCCCTGAAATAAAGATTGATGGAAACAAACTCACTGCTACCATTGGATCTGTAATTCATCCAATGACAGCCGAACATCAGATCATGTGGATTTATCTCTTAACTGACAAAGGATGCCATGTTCGAATGTTAGCATCCGGAGAAGAGCCGTCTGCTGTTTTCACACTAAACGGCGAAAAACCAGTATCAGTATATGAATACTGTAATCTACATGGTCTTTGGAAAAAAGATCTATAGATCTTTAAATCTATTTTTACCCGGTTGTAACTCTTTGATATACTGGAAAACTAGTTCTTTGGGTATCAGACTGTTTTTTCTCCCCATGCCATTCGCTAAACTGGTGAAGTGAAACCGTCAGATCTCTTGTAAAGGCAAAGTATCCAATCTGAGTACTTTTGCACAGTTTCATCGCCATATCCATAAGCCCTGCCGGATCAGGTCTTGCTTCACCCAGCCAGATATGAAAGATATTTCCACCATCAACTATCGGGAAGAAGACATGTTCAAGTTCGGCTCGTCTTGCAAGACTAATATCAGCATCTGGAGCGACATGTGTCCCGTTTGTATAATAAATTGGAAGATCACGTGTTACATCAATTCGAGACATTGCCGCCTGAATATTTCCTTTTATAACCTTTATTGCCTCATCGTGATATTCACGGTTTAAAAGATCAGCAACTGCAAATCTCTGTCCGGTAGTCTCAGCAGGAGTTCTAGCAAGAGCAATTGTTATACCATGCTTTTTTGTCAGTTCCTTTGAATAGATATCCATCTCTGTCATAGTTCTGACAGCTAGTCTAAAAGCCGCTTTTGATTCATGCATCTGACTACCGGTAAAGTGCTGCACCATCTCATTTAAACCAACAACGCCGATAGTATAAACAAGTCCGTTAAAATCTACAGCAACCGCTCCACGTTCCCCAGTTTCAGGGTCACGTGGTCTTTGCATTGCAAAAGGCATTCTTTGGGTCTTTTTGATAAGTTCCATCCACCGTAGTTTAATCTTAAAAACCTCAACAGCCACATCCATAAGCCCGCGAAGTTCTGCAAATAGCCGGTCCATATCACCTCTGGCTTTATAGGATGCACGAGGACAGTTTAAGGTGACAACACCCCATGAACCCATGGAAAAGTGAAGTCCGTTTTCAAAATAGAGTTTTTTATCAAAATTTATATCCTGATCAGCAACTGTTGAAAACTGGTATGCACAGCACTGATAACAGGAAATTCCTTCCCCGGCACCACGATAGGCTGGAAGCTGATTGTCATAATATGGAGTTCCAAATTTTGAAGCAAGTTCAAAGGACATTAGATAAAGGTCATGATATGTTGGAATATCTGGATGCGCTGCATTATACTCCTCATCCTCATGCATGAAATCCGGTTCTATGCTTATTTCAGGTTTTGGGAAGTTAAATGGTTTACCCCAGTAATCGCCTTCAAGCATGACCTCCATTATTCCCTTAAAGAGCAGACGAACTTCAGTCTCAAACTCGCCATAAGTTCGAAGTGGTGCACCCCCCTGTCGTCCGTTCCATACCTTTCCCATAAATACGCAGGGTTTATCACGCCAGAGTTTTGGGACACCTGGCGAGAGTTGAACAGATGAAAAGACAAGTTGACCACCCCTTGCAACCATCATCTGTGTCATCTCATAGACAAACATCTGCATGAGTTGCTTTATCTCTTCATATGGCATCCTCTCAAAATATGGGGCAAGAAATGTCAGGAAATTATAATATCCCTGACCGCCGGCAAAATTGGTCTGAGCACTGCCAAGAGCCTTTACTGCATGAAGAACAGCAACTTCTGCACGTTTGGCAGGCCCTGCAACAGATGCTCGTGTTCCATTTCCATCAGGCATAAGCCCATAATAGAGGAAGTATCGCAGATCCCAGTCCTGACAGAAAGGCCGTGTTCCAAAGTATTCAAGATCATGTATGTGGAGGTCACCGCACAGGTGTCTGTCGGCAAGTTCTGGAGGCAGGGAAAGAAGGTACTGTTCCTTACTTATTTTGTCAGCCTTCTTTTTATGAGAGGTTTCGGCATTTTCTTGTAGATTTGCGTTGTCATGTGCCTCAAATCCTCTTCCGACATCTATTAAATGAGCATCATAAACAGGAGCTCCAACCCTTGCACAGACATTACGCCAGTTGATGTCTCCTCTTTCAAGAAGTATAATATTTGTAATCTCACGAATCAATGGCCCTGACAGAAATTTCAGACCTGTCTTTTTTATTCTGTTCTCAACTTCTTCAGAAATTTCACGTGCTGTAGCATCAGCAGCTCCTTCATCTCCATAAAAAGTCTCGACAAGTTTTGTCTCAGTTATTAACTGCTTTGTTATCAGTTCTCTGTCCCATTCAACAAGGAAACCATCACTGGTTCTGACCACGGGCATTGAGGGGATTATAACCCCATCAAGAGTGGACTGTTTACTTCCCCTCACTATTCACCTTCAAACCAAAGATTGCATCAGTTAAGAGTTCATCTCCGTTAAAAAGTTCTTTTGACGTTAAGTATTGCTCTTTATACTGAAGAACCGGAGCTTCCTGTACAAAGATACCGTTAATTCTCAGATCTGTTAGTGCCTCTGCTGATGAGAGATCACGGATATTGTATGGAATATTGCAGGATGCAAGATATTCCTTTAATATCTCACATCTTGGGCAGAATTCTAATGTATATACAGTGTACTCTGACTCGTCTGTTGACATGGTCTATTAGATCTATGTCATGTCAAGGTTATTTAAAATTCTTATCGATATTTGTTACTACAAGTTTTTCTGAGTAAGTAATTATTTACAAAAGAAAAGCGAAAATTGAATGAATGGTACGTCTTTTTGTTGCAATAGATCTTCCTTCCCGTTTTGTTGATCAGTTATTATCAGTAGTAACTGTTCTTTGTTCATCACAGGCAAGATTGTCTATTGTTGGGCGTGAATCATATCATATTACTCTGAAATTTATCGGCGAAGTTCAGGAACCGAAAGTAAATGAGATTATAGTAGCGCTTGATAAAGTTAAGTCTCCATCTCTCAATCTAAACATTGGTTCTGTTACACCTGATAATAACAAAAGACCACGTGTAATCTGGTCTGACATCGATGATGAAGAGAACAGATGCCGGGCACTTGTAAAAGCAATTGATGAGTCACTTTTGCCCCTTGGAATTCCAAAAGAAAAAAGAGCGTTTCATCCTCATATTACAATTGCACGAGTCAAACAGTTTCATGTTTCCCTCCTTGATGTCTTGGAAAGAATCCCGGAATGCAAGGGTGCATTTGAATCGTCTGAGTTTGTTCTGAAGAAGAGTGAACTTACACCATCTGGTCCGATATATACAGATCTGTCATATTTTTTCCCAGGAGATTCTGATGACTGAAAGGTCAGTTCTTGAAAGAGAGGTTTTATCATTAATAAGACCTACTGACCTTGAAATAGGAGAGATGCACAAAATTGCTGATAATATCATCAGTCTTGTCAGAGAATCTGGAAAAGCTGATGCAATGATGGTTGGATCAGTTGCAAGGAGAACCTGTGTTCGAGGAGATAGAGATCTTGATGTCTTTATGCTTTTTTCGCCGACACTAACAAAAGAAGAGTTAAAACAAGAAGGGCTTGCTCTTGCACATAAGATTGCAGAAGGGCTTACAACAAAGATCAGGGAAAAGTATGCAGAACATCCGTATGTGAATGCAACGATAAGCAATGATATTATTGGAGACCTTGATCTTGATCTTGTCCCGTGCTTTAAAGTTGATGATGCGGCAAAGATACAGAGTGCTGTTGACAGAACTCCTTTTCATACCCGTTTTATCTCAGGTAGGATTCCAGAATTTACTGATGATGTCTTGCTTTTAAAACAATTTGTGAAATCTGGCGGAGTGTATGGTTCTGATCAGATGACAGAAGGGTTTGCCGGGTATCTGTGTGAACTACTGATTCTTCATTATGGGGGATTTAATAATCTAATAAATGCAGGTGCAAATTGGAAAGAAAAAATTGTTATTGATATCATGAATCATGGGCAAAAAACCTTTGATGATCCGATGGTAGTAATTGATCCTGTTGATCCATACAGAAATGTGTCAGCATCAGTCTCGGTTACGAAATTTCATGAATTTATTGAGCTCTGCCGTGGATATATTGATTCTCCTTCAAAATGGTTCTTTAACAGGCCACCCTTAAAAATTTATGACAGACATGAGTTTGCTGATATTGTTACAAAGCGAGACTCTTTTTTTATAGCAATTACCATTGAAAGCCCTGATAAAGTTAAGGATATTATAGTACCACAGCTTCGGCGAAGTCTTAATGGAATTTGTGAGCTTTTAGAGAGAAACGAGTTTACTGTTATCAGGGCAGACACAGAGATGCTTGAAAGTCATTCAATACTTCTTTTTGAACTGACATCGATGATACTTCCATCAATTAAAAGACATGTCGGTCCACCGGTGACAGCAACAGTTAATGCATCAAAATTTGTTGATAAATATCTCAACGATCCTTCTATTTTGAGTGGGCCATATATTATGGACAATCGGTATGTGGTTGAGGTTCCAAGGATGTTTCAAAATGCTAAGGATCTTTTGGTTTCACCTGAAATTTTCAAGGCTTCCCATGGTACACATATAAAAAGTATTATGAAAGAGGGCTATGAGGTATTTTGTAATCAGGACTGTATGCAGGAAGGGTTTGAGGAATTTATATCCCAATTTCTCCAGAAAGCTTCTCCACTTGTAAAGATCAGGCGGGCTGAAAGAAACGAGGTTATTTGATGGATAGGAAATTTATTAATCTTTTATATCAAATTAGGACATAGATGTATAAATTCTGTTCACTTTTTTGTCGGTGTCAATTTTTATTTATTATTTTGATTCTATTTTTTGGGATATCTATTGTAAGTGCAGCGGAAAATGACGTCTGCGCTGATTATTTTGCCACGGGGAAATCCTTGTATGAGCAAGAACAATATGAGGAGGCTGTTTCTGCGTATGAACGGGCCCTTGAATGTGATGATAAAAATGCCGCGGCCTGGTTTAATAAAGGGGTTTGTCTTTACCAGTTAGGGCTTACTGATCAGGCAATCGCCGCTTATGAGATGGCAATAAGATATGATTCAGGAAAGGCCGATTACTGGTATAATAAAGGAAATGCACTTAAAAAGATGAATCTCCTGAATGAGGCATATGCAGCTTTTGATGTGGCGATTCAATTAGACCCAAGTGATGTTTTGGCATGGGTCGGCAAAGGAAATGTGCTTGCTGCAAATGAGGAGTATGACAGTGCCATCAGAGCATATGACGTCGCCCTTCAACATGATAAGACCAATGGCGAGATCTGGTTTGAAAAGGGAAATGCATATTATGGACAGAGCAATTATGACGAAGCAATAACTGCCTATGATAAAGCTCTTCAGATTAACAGCAAAGATCCAAAAGCCTGGTATAACAAAGGAAATGCTCAATATAATAACGGAGATCTCGCGAATGCATTAGACAGTTATCGTATGGCTCTTACATATAATCCAAAGGATAGTGTAGCTCTAACTAATATGGGCTTGACCCTTGCTGATATGAAAAAATATGATGAAGCTGTGACTGCTTATAGAGATGCAATTGATCTGGATCCAACAGATTCTAAAGCCTGGGCAAATCTTGGAAATGTATATTCCGGGCTTAAGAGATATGATGATGCAATAAATGCCTATCAGAGAGCTCTTCGTGAAGATAAAACAGATCCTACTGTATGGAAGAGTATTGCTGGTGTCTGGATGCAGGAAAAGCGGTATGATGCAGCTCTTGCAGCATATGAACAGGCAATTGGGCTGATTCCTTCTGATGCTGCAAGTTGGGCCGGAAAGGGAAGAGCACTTAATAAACTTGGAAGGTATAAGGATGCACTTGCTGTCTATGAGATTACAACAGCGATTTCTCCACGAATGGCTGGTGCATGGGCAGGAAAAGGTGTAGCTCTTGCAGGTCTTGGGTTAGAAGAGGAGGCCTCTGTTGCATTTGATTCTGCACTTCAATTAGATCCAGGGAATACTGTTGCATTTGTTGCAAGAAGCAGCGAGATTGCAAAGGATAATCCAGAACAGGCTATTGCACAGATTGATCGTCTGCTCCAGATAAAAACTGATGAAGCAGCACTCTGGATAAATAAGGCTGAAATTCTAAATTCAGAGGGAAAGGTTGATGAAGCAATTGACTGTCTTGATGATGCACTTGATAAAGTAACAGATACAAGTTCTGTTAATGATACCATTTCGGAGATATTAATCTCTAATGGAAGATTATCAGAAGCAATTTCGCTATACACCGCAAGAACAAATGAATCTACAAGTCAAGGTTCTGTATTTGAAAGAATTGGAGATCTCTATGCTGATATTAATGAACGAGATCAGGAATCATCAAATGAGAACCTTTCAGTTGAGCCTGAATTGAATGAATTTGCTGGAAAGATAATGAATATGAGTTCTGGAAATAGTGGAGAAAGATCAACACCGATTTTCCCGACTATAGTAATTACAGGTTTAATTATTGGGTTTTTGAGTGTATGTTTGTGGAAACGAAACTAAAAAAACTTTTTTAACGATTTTCTGAAATTTTATAACGTTGGTGATGAGATACTAACGGTATGAAATGAATCTATGTTATATTGATTATACAAGGATTTCAGATGAAACTATGTTTATTTAGATAAGACTGGTTTTATCAGAAGAGATTAGCGATTAATCCCACTTTTCATAAGATGAGGTTATATTTGGTTGATAAGTTCCTTTTTATTTATGGGTTTTAATCACTATCCTCACGATGAATTGAAGAGATCCTTCATTCACTCTTAAGTATTGATTTTATTATTTTTTATTGAGAAGTATGTCATGGGTAATAACAGTTTATGCAAAATTTAAGTCCAATCTTCCATATGATTGCAGAACATGAAGTAGAAGTTTAATATATCGCTGGAATTAATTTTCCACAGTTCAATCAAAGTACTATGCAGGATAAAATATCCAAAAATTGTAAATTTCTCTGAAACACGTAACAGATGAGAAACTTCCTAACCTCACTTTGCCAGTTTGAATTTAAACTTACATTTAGCTTATCCACTATCG
>CAYSSW010000059.1:0-10036 GCA_964434005.1 uncultured Methanospirillum sp. | reverse complement strand
AACGGAGACATATTTCGAAGTTTTTTAACCGTCTCTTTCAATTTATCAAGCACATAATCCACTTCCTCATCGGTGTTATCAGATCCAAGCGTCAGCCTAAGTGATCCATGTGACACCTCTATAGGAACACCTATTGCCATTAGAACATGTGAAGGTTCAAGCGAACCTGAAGAGCATGCACTCCCGGTAGAAGCACAGATTCTGGCATGATTTAAGTGCAGAAGAAGTGATTCACCCTCAATAAACTCAAAACTTACATTTATATTCCCCGGAAGCCTGTGCTCTTTGTCACCGTTTAGCCTTGTATTAGGAATGCTATCAAGAATACCGGCAAGAAGTCTGTCACGCATTGCACTTGTTTTTGCACTTCTTGCCTTTAGTGTTGATACCGCAAGAGTGAGTGCTTTCCCTGTTCCGACAATTCCAGGTACATTTTCTGTTCCGGCCCGTCTCTTCTTCTCCTGTGCACCTCCATGGAGATAATTATCAATCTTAACCCCTTTTCTAATAAAAAGAACACCCGTTCCTTTTGGGCCATAAAACTTGTGTGACGAAAGTGAAAGAAGATCAATATTTTGTGTCTTAACATCAATTGGAACATTGCCTGCTGCCTGCACTGCATCTGTGTGGAAGGTTACCTTCTTTTCTCTGCATATAGCACCAATCTTGGCAATTGGTTGAATAGTTCCAATCTCATTATTTGCAAACATGATTGAAACAAGCACTGTCTTGTCAGTAATCGCCTTTCTAACATCTTCTGGGTTTATTAAACCTCCATTGTCAACCGGCAGGTATGTAATCTCAAATCCAAGCTTTTCAAGATATTTACAGGTATGAAGAATAGCATGATGCTCGATTACACTTGTGATAATATGATTTCCCTTTTTTTGGTTTGCAAGGGCTGTTCCAATGAGAGCCCAGTTATCAGATTCAGTTCCTCCTGACGTGAAGTAAATCTCATTTGATTCAGCACCAATTGCCTTTGCAACCTCTTCTCTTGCAGTATTTATGGCATCTACTGGTCCTTTTGCCAAACTATATAATGAAGAAGGATTTCCAAACTGAATTGTAAACCATTCCTGCATTGCAGCCAAAACCTCAGGATTTGTAGGAGTGGTTGCAGAATGATCCATGTAGATTACATGATCAGGTTTCATAAATACATGACATCAGGAGACAATAAATAGATGTATGATGAAACATGGAATCAGACTGCCCGGTGATCAGATTATGACTTGATAATATGGTGTTTGAAATGCCATTTTATAGCATTTTTTGGCTCTGTTAAAATCCTCTTAAAAGAGGATCAAAAGATCTCAGTCATTAGAGCTCCTTGTATTATTTGCGAAAAAAATGGATAAGGAGCATTACTTTTTCTATAGTCCCCAAGTATATCAGTTTTTTGACTGTCGCAATCAATGCTATTAATGCGGCAAATATTCCGAGATATTCCTCTAAATAATCAAAAAGATTTACAATCAACACCAAATACTAACATTACTACTCCTAAAAGCGTATCTCAAATGTGGATATTAAGAGTTAATTGAAATAACTGAACTGAAGGAAACACTTCAGGATCAACTCATGTTGAAAGAAATTCCTAATTATTTAACATTATGTAAGTTTTCCGACCATATCAATTCTAAACTTTTAACAAATTAATGAAGTCTGGTTATCGGTTTTTTCCATCCTCTCCAACAAAAAGAACCTATATTGGGATTGATTCAACTGGTATATCAATTACTTCAGCAGGTTATTATTATTCATGGAAAATAGACAAAACACAACAAGTTTTTTTGGAACTCTCAATAGCACTTGGAACTGGAAATCAGACCATTATAAGTTGTAATGTGACAAATAGCCCCCATCATGATTCAATTATTGCTGCTTTTCTAATCCGGTCACTATATCAAATAAAACGAGCAAATTGCTATTTCATGGATAAGGGATATGATTCCAAAAAAACATACCTTGATTAATGATGAATTTGAGGCCAAATCATCATTCCAGTAAGATTATTAGGAAATAGTGTTCAAAATGACAGATATCAAAGACAAATGTATTCAGATCTTCCAAATAAGAAATATATGGCGAAAAATATAGTGGAAACTACTTTTTCAGTCATGAAAAGAATAATTGACGGAAAAGTTTCATCAAAAAAATCTCGAAACAGAGACGTGAAGTTAATCTAAAGTGTGCTTTTTATATGATTCATAAATTTACAAAAATTCAGAGAGTGTTCAACCTTATATGAGGATTTCAACAAAGCCTATTTTACAGATCATACAAACTACTCTCGTTAGTATAATATAGAAAATTTTTTATTGTCACAAAAAATGCCTTTTGACAATATTTTTATGCTTTTAACAATAATATTTGATATAGTGCAAATGAGGTTGCGAAAGGCATGAAACGTATTACTACAGTAATGGCGATAGTGGCTGTTGTTTTGACAATGAGCTTTTTTGGCTGTTGTGCCGCTGATCAGACTACAGACTCATCCGTAAATGGAATTTCATCATCGAATGGAGATGGCACAACAAAAGTTGTGGTGGACGGTTTAGGGCGTGAGGTTGAGATCCCGTGGCCACTGGAACGGGCTGTTGTGGCCAATCGATATAACAGCGAGTTGATTCGTGCCTGTGGTGCGATTGATCGGGTAATTTCAGTGGATACCAACACGGCACAAGATCGGGTTTATTGGAGCCAATTTGATCCAGAGAATGTGATCGGTAAAGGCCAGAGTGATCTGAATTATGAAAAAATTGTAGATCTTGGTGCACAGGTTTTGATAACTCCTAAAAATGGGAAGTACGAACAAGACATTGAAAAACTTGAGCCATTTGGCATCAAGGTGCTGGTTGTTACCGGATGGGATGCTGCAGATCTACCCAATCAGATAGACGCTATAGGCAGGATCTTCGATGAGGAAGAGAATGCTACAAAACTACGTAATTTTTATGAGTCCAATCTGCAGGAATTGGAGAGTTCTCTCTCTGGTCTGACTGATGCTGATAAGAAGACAGTATACTGGGAGTATGGCGATCCATATACAACGTGTGTTCCAGGTACCTCAAGCGATGGGTGGCATAACATGCTGGTGATGGCTGGTGCAAAGAATCTATTCGGTGACGCATCTCTTGCAGGCAAAGAGATCGACCCTGAAGAGATTGTGCTGGCAGATCCTGATCTGATAATAAAAACCAGTTCTGGACCCGCTTTAAAGAATACAGGTGTGTACACTCCACCTACACAAGAGATGTATGAGGAGATGGTAAATGAGATGATCTCTCGTCCTGGATGGAGTGATCTGACGGCAGTAAAAGACAAAAATCTCTATTGTACCACCGGTTTCTGTGCAGGTGGACTTGGTAAGATGATCGGCACGCTGTACACAGCAAAATGGTTGTATCCTGAGCTGACAGGATCCATTGATCCTGATGCAGTATTTGACGAATGGATGGCTATGCAGGGCGCTGACCCCATCAGAGGTCACGTTTACAGGTTGCCCTGATAAGATAGATGAGTATAGAAAAGGAACCAGTTCAGTTACAGGAGAAGCTGAAGACTTACCACCATAAAAGGTGGTTAATTCTGCTGACTGCGACGATCCTTACACTATTTTTTCTAACATTCAGTTGCTTTGCAGGTGTAGCAGATGTCACACCAGCCAGGCTGTTTGCAACTTTTTTTCCAGGGGGGTCGGCAGTGCCGTTGACTCAAACAGAACTGACTGTTCTTATGCATCTTCGCCTGCCTCGAATTGTAATGGGGGTTTTAGCGGGCGTCGGGCTGGCAGTGAGCGGTCTGGTGATGCAGGCGATCACAGGAAATAACATGGCCAGCCCATTTACCACAGGTTTGTCAAACGCTGCAGCAATGGGTGCCTCTATGGTAATTGTCTTCTCTTTGCATTTCATGGGTTCAGTCCAATTAACTACCGTGTTTGGAGCTTTTATTTCGGCATTGCTGTGTATGGCGCTGGTCTTTGGCATTTCTGCGGCTAAGGGCCTGGGCAGCACCACAATCGTATTGGTGGGTATTGCTCTCAATTACTTTTTTTCCGCTCTGAACGCTGGAATGCAGTATATAGCAAACGAGGCACAATTATCCTCTATAGTAAACTGGACGTTTGGTAATCTATCCACAGCCACCTGGGATCAGATCTTCTTCACCGCGATCTTATTATTACTGACCTTGCCATATCTCTTCTCTAATGCGTGGCACTATAATCTGTTAACTACTGGAGATGAGAGCGCGATGGCACTTGGAGTTAATGTACAGCGACTGAGAGCTGTCTCGGGATTGATAATTACACTGATTGCAGCAGATATTGTAAGTTTTACCGGGGTAATCGGGTTTGTAGGATTGGTAGCACCACATATCGCCAGGTTATTGACAGGGGGAGATCATCGCATTCTTCTACCTTTGAGTGGCATGGTGGGCGCAAGCCTGTTGGTGACAGCAGATCTTGTTGGGCGTACAATCGCTTCGCCGGTTGTAATCCCTGTGGGGATTGTGGTGTCTTTCATCGGTGTGCCAATGTTTGTCTGGTTGATTATTAAATCCAAGCAGGAACGAGCTCAATGAATATCAGCATCAGGGAATTGAGTTTTGAATACAGAAACCGCAAAGTGCTTGAGAAGATCAGCCTGGAGATCCCCTCTGGATCGCTATGTGCATTATTAGGTGCAAACGGAGCAGGCAAGACGACCCTCCTCAAATGTATCAGTGGCATCTTACGCCCCTTGGAGGGCTCTATCTTTGCAGATGATCTGAATCTGTTGACCATGCCGCCTCGGAGACGAGCCCAACTTTTAGGTTATGTGCCCCAGAATGCACAAGCTGAGAACAGTTGTCTTAATGTAATAGAGACCATTCTGTCAGGGCGTGTGCCCTATCGACATGGAAGGCTACTGGCAGAAGATCAGGATATTGCTGTCTCTGTTATGGAGGAGTTTTGCTTGAGTGACTACGCTTTACGCGAATTGAATCAACTTTCAGGTGGCGAACGTCAGCGGGTATTCATTGCCCGTGCCGTGGCACAGCGTCCAAAGATCATGCTTTTAGACGAGCCAACCAGCAACCTTGATCTGCATTTTCAGTATGAAACTATGGAAATTCTTGCTCACATGAGCATCGGGCAGGGTATTACTATAATAACTATCCTGCATGACCTGAACGCAGCAATCGCCTATGCAGATCAAGTGGTCCTGCTCAAGGATGGTACGATTTATCGGGATGATCATCCTCAAAATGTGTTAAAAAAAGCAGAAATTAAAGAGATTTTTGGTATAACCGCCGCTTTTGCAGAGAAAGGTGGCGTTCAATACGTTGTTCCCAACCGCTATGATTCAGAGGGATATATAAAATAAATTTTCACTCTGAACAAATCCTGATCCATTCAATAAAGTTATCAGTGCTGTCTCCAGTACGTTCTGCTTTGGTGTGTCCCTGTCCCCAAACAGTGGTAAAGTCCACATCCTCAACACCATCATACTGCTTTAGTTCCAATGCAAGATTGGTCTCCACAGTCAGTGCTGTGTCCCCCTGCTCAATCCCGGTATGGATACGCCAGTGAGGTGCAACTGTAGAGGTGCCATAGCCATCATAATAACTGCTGATATAATACATCGGATTGTACATATCCATCCGCTCGGCAATAGTGCTGCCAAGACTGTCTAATCTGGTCAGATCCTCTGCATAAATTGTTGGATAAGTCCCATTCCAGTCTACGCAGGCAGCATAAGTGTCAGCATTTTGCTCCAGCAGGGCTGCAAGTACCGCATCAAAGTGCAGTGCGTCGTATTCATCATTACCAAAGACAAAGTTCTCTGCCTGACTGCGATTTAAGTCGTCAAAAGCACACACATCTTTGCGTGGGGTTTTGCAGTGATTTACAAATGCCGCCATATCGGTAATTTTCGCTGTATTTGTCTTCTCATCATAGATTATCCACTGCTTATTCTCATTAAGCGAGGCAATATAGTCTGTTACGGTCTCATACGTGGTTGAGTTTTCTGGCGATTCGCTGGCGTTTGGCCTTGGACCTTGTATTCCCTGTCCACCAGGGAGATTAGACAGTCTGCCGCCGGTCATGCCACCAATTGCACCGCCACCTGCAAAGCCACCATCGGGCATCATCATACCATTAGACTCTGTATATGGAAACACCGTGTCGTTTAGGAAGTTATTCAGTGATCTCTCAACAATGCCGCACATATACTCATAGTAACTGCCGGCTGTGTAGATGCCGACCTCTGATTCATCCAGGCTCAAAACCGTTCCATCATCACTTTTTATGCCCAGTGCATTGATATACTCTGCATAAGATCTGGCCAGATCCTTTGAGAGCTTTGCAGTAAATGTATCTGGAGCACGTGTACCTGTCGTCACGAACTGACCCATGTTCCACTCATAGGCCTCATCCGCATAGTCAAGGCTTGTGATCGGACACCAGCACATTGCACCGCAGATGGCATCGCTGATATAGTTCCCGTCACGGTCATACATGGCTGCACCGATAGATTCCAGATAGGGTGTATAAAGCATGCTATCGCCAGTGACACCAACCAGTGAACTTTGTGCACCGCCGCCGCTGTGTCCAAATGTAAAGATTCGGTCTGTGTCGCCAGGCAAATCCTCGCTGTTAAAGCGATAATAACGAATGGCAGCTTTAAGATCCACAACTCCCCAGGGGGCACCACCGCTGTAGATTAGTACTCCGCTATTGTCATAGCCATTACTTCTTCCACGACAGCCTGCATAGAGATAGATCAGACCTGCGTCAAGATAGGAGGATAACCCGCCATAACTGTAAGAGGCCGGTGCAGCCTGCGCAGAATAACCGGCTGTGTTCACAGGCATGACAATTGGTGCTGTTGTGGCGGTATAGTTGCCGACTGCACCTTTGTTGTTCACAATGCAAGTATAAGTACCGTTACTGTTCATTGTTCCAGTCAGATATGCACCAGGCACATAGATGCCCATCGTCTCATACTCTTCTGTCGCAGGTGCAGCACAGTATTTGACTCCAATCTGCCAATACACGTCATTTTCCTCGTCATAGTTCCACGCATCGGCGTTAAAAGTTAACTGGTCCAGATTCTCATCGTATCCATCATCTAACCATTTTGTCTCTGCACCACTACAAGCACAGGCATAAAGAGACATGAAAAGTGCTGTTGCCATCACCATGATCTCCAGCATCTTCATCTGTCTATTCATTTGCATCACTTTAACCTCCTTTTCTATGAATTGCCATCCGTTTCTTCTTGACTGATACGTATTAAATGTATATTTTAGTAAGGGGACTTCAAATAGATAACTCTCTTCCGGATTACTGCCAGTCTGTCCCAACGATTGATATAATAGATGAACTGGCTCTATTTGCATCCAATAGTGATTATATAATTGAAATGTGTGACAAACAAGACAATTTCTAATGTTGATGAGGAAAAATCGAGTATTTCTTAATGCAGTTGATCATTTTTATCATTGGTATTTACCCGTACGCACACCAAACAAAAAACAAACAAATGCGATCTTTTTGGCTGGAGTGAGGTCTCCCAAAGTTGATGAAACAAGACTTTGTAACGGATGGTTTTTGCCGTTAACAGAAAATCTCTCATAATACATACCATTGTTGAAGAACTAAATGACGAGAAATTTAAGAGATCAATGAAATTAAAAGCATTTGTAGTCTATGATCCTAAAAAGGCAGTTGGTGATATTAATAGTGTAATGGATGCTGTAACAGGTACTGAATTGAAATTAGAAGGAACAAAACCACATGATCCTGAGAGAGTCTATGATGATCTTTCAGCATTTATCAGGCGATTTGTTACATATAATGTCGATTCTGAGGTGTTATGAATATTCAGCGAAAACAAAATGCGTTTACTTTCATTGATAATCGTTCAGGGATATTTGTCATGCTTTCCTCTCCGAATACGTCATGGAAGACTATGATCTCATATGATCTGCGTGACTGGGTTGAAAAGGCATTTGATGTGTACAAGAATGACATCGATGGTGGCAGATCACATACTGGAAATCCGGATAGGGCACGAAGCAGGCTTTTCATTATGTTTATTGCTCTCATTTTGAGAATTACCATCCTGAATATACTTCGTAATCACGATTTAGATGTTTTAGAGGGAAAATGTAAAAAAGACTCAGTTAATGGCAAAACAGCGGATGGGGTTATTAGATCATTAAGAACCCTCATGGTAATTGGTAATACTTGGGAGTGGAGGCTATCTGTGGTAACAAAAAGTGTGAAAGAATATTCAAATTGTTTAATCAGTCTGAACCAACACGTGGGGAAGAAATTGTAATAGCTCTGTAACCTATATATCCTGAAGATCTTCATAATTATCGCTTTGATTATCAGTTATCAGGAAAGAGACCACATTGGGCCGTTTCTTTTCGTTAAAACTCAAAAAACCGGGCTAAATTAAAAAATAGATATTTTTATATTAAATTATCTTTACTGGACAGACCCGGAATCAAACTTCTTTTGTAAGTTTACATACCTGACATATCTCAGATGACGATGGATAACCACATAGACTACATTTATAGTGTTTTCCTGGTTTCCAGTATTTTCCAAGTTTCTCTCTTATCTCTTCTTCGCACATGGCTGCATTTCTCATAGTCCCCGGATGACTCCGTTCATAGATATTCAGGAGATGTCTTACCTCTCCACGCAGAGAGGAGGTGGCATAGGGACACTCTGGGAGTTCATTGAACACACCCCTGACCATTGCATAGATAGTAACCTCCCTTTCAGATGAATTTTCAAAGGGTTTTATTCGCCGTATATAACTTGAAACACCACGTCCTGAAAAAACCTTCTTCGTGTCACCTGATATTGCATTCATAATCGCAGTTTGAGCCCTGTCATCAAGGTTATGTCCGGTTGCAATAACATCAATTTCATGTTCTCTTGCAAGTATTTCAAGTGCTCTACGCCTCAAAATTCCACAGATTGTACAGGCACGGTTTTCTCTCCCTACGACCATTTCATCAAGAGTTTTACCAAAAATTGTTTTAAATGAGATAATATGATGTTCAATCTTTAGTCTATCAGTTATCTCATTTGCTGCTTTTATTGTGTCTTCTCTGTATCCACTAATTCCTTCATCAATAGTTAGAGCTACTGGTGTAAATGAGAAATCTTTTTGGAGAACACTTACAGCAGCAAGAAGGGCTGAACTGTCTTTTCCCCCGCTGAAAGCAATTCCGACTTTGTCAGGGAGATTGTTTTTTTTCAGGTAAGTATAGGCATCACCTTCCACAGATTCTATAAGGTGTTTTTTACAGAGATACCTCCCGGAAGCCCTGTCAAGCCAGACAGGTTTTTCACAACACTGTGAGCAGGTTTTTGAGTTATCCGCCATGTGAGATAATAATTATCCTTACTGTATCAGATTCGGATGGAATGGTATCTTCAGGAATTATTTCACCGTCTCTTGAGATTAGAACCTCAAGGGGCTCCATACCATTAAGTGCCAGCAGTTCTTCCATAGTTTTACCATTCACGGATATTTCTTGTGTTGTTCCGTCAGGGAAGAGAAGTTTCACACTATTTCTTTGTGTTATATCTCATATAGGTTTTATTATTTTTTAACAGTCTGATATATATCAATATACAGTTTACCGCATAAAATTGAAGCTTGGAGCGTTTGTTAAATTGAGATGAAAGAGAGGATTTCCTCGAAAGAAAAGGCCTACACGACAGGTGTAAAGTTGATTATTTTATGTAATCAATAGTGACATATCAAGATAAAATCCCAAATCCCTACAATTTGACCTAAAAGTTGGATTATATCCATTCTATGATTACTATCAGGCTAAATTTAATTTGGACACATTATCCCCTGAAAATACAAGAGCACACCTATTAATTCGGGAAGACTTGTTATCCTTCCTGATTGAGAATATTCCTTAACTACTTCTCTTCTTTAGGAACCTCACTTTGCCAGTTTGAAAAAAACTCATAAGACAACAAAAATCAAATAAATTCTAAAAA
>CAYSSW010000058.1:0-11124 GCA_964434005.1 uncultured Methanospirillum sp. | reverse complement strand
GTTCACGGTAAGTCTGCTCCCTTCCGGGCCTGAACCGGTCCCCGCGACAACAGGTCTCCCCTCCCTCCGAAGGTTTGATCCCTGGCCATCGACCTCATAGGACAGGACATCTTCGTTGGATTAATGAAGAATAGAGAAAGTTTCTATCTGCCTTCCTCAAACTTCGCCCTCTGCATACCGGCGATTTCAGATTACAGGTGACGTCGATCCACCCAGGCTAGTCCCCATTATTATGCGAAATCTACGGAATAAAAACTTCCCCTTCTAATTTTTTTGAGAGGGCCTTAATAATTACAGAATTTCTCTCTATATTCCGTTTATCAAAAGGATCAAATGAGATTAGAATTCGACCTTTTTGGTTGATTAACTCTTTATTTAGATGGTTGATATCTCCATGATAAACTGAAACTGTTGATCTTTTTCCCTCGGCTTTTGCTATGAGTCCGGGCTCTATTCTAATAGGATTTGCTTTTAAGTCGTCAATTGTTTCGTAAATTTCAATTTTGTTTAGTTTTAAAGCCTTTTGATTGACAAAAAGATTGAACGCGGAAAAAAAGGCTGCTGCATACCAGATATCACAAAGAATGACATTAGTTACTGAGCAGATAAGCGCTGATATGCCAAGCGTCCCGGCACCGCTGCATGCATCAATGAAAGTATCTGGCTTTACTCTTTTGATATTTGCTTCAAGCGATCTTATCTTTGGATCTGATGCTTTTGGATATTCAATGTGTATTGCCCGCTGCATTTTATAGATTAGAACCGGCCCTGACATTGTAAGAAAAAGATCTCCCCTGCAGTCACATCCGGCAAGTAATCTTGATTCAGAAAATGAAGACTTTTCGCTGAAAAAACCGGAAAAATTGTCATTAGCGCCCGGTCTTTCATCCCCGGTAATAATTCCTGAGAGTTCTGGAATTTTTTTATACATTTTTTCAGCCAACGCGCTTTCAGGGTAGTTTGAGATTAAAAGAAGTGATCTTTCTGGCAGGTATGGAGTCCGTCTTAAGAAGATTCCAGGGTTAATCAGGGGTACTCCAACAGAGGATAAGTTTTCAGATCCTTTAAATATCCCCGTGTTTACAAATTCACGATAGATTTCAGTCATTACACTGTCTATGTGACGACGGCCGCATTTTTCACAGGGATTTGTATTTATAGAAAGTTCCGGAGGGCCTGCTTTATCAGCTTCAGGAGTCTGCAAGCAGAATTCGCAGGGTTTGTAATGATCAGATGAATGCTTTGGAATTTGTTCAGGAAGTAGAATATGATCTTTTCCACATACAGGACATTTCATTACAATTATTTTAAAACAGAAGTATTAATGATGATTATGGGCCTGATGCGATTCGAACGCATGACCTCCCGGTTATGAGCCGGGCGCTCTGACCGACTAAGCTACAGGCCCAGAACAAAAGAGCGCCGCCAACAGGACTCGAACCTGTGACATACTGGTTAACAGCCAGTCACTCTACCAACTGAGTTATGGCGGCTCAGAAGTGCCTTCTAATGTTGTTCTCTTTGGTATATATTAGTATCGGATCGTTCATCTTGTAACTCCGAAGAGGTCTCTTTCATTCTTACAAGAATTGCGATTATCTCATCAATATCTGTATCAAGATGCGAAAACAGAACTTTTGCCTGTTCTGTTGCTACTGCACCACTTGATGAAGCGCGAATATATCCATTCATTTCAAGTACCCGCAGTGAATATCTTATCCGGTGTTGAGGGAGTTTTAAGAGCTCTGCGAGTTTGATAATGCCAATAGGTCCTGATTCTACAACTACTGCAAGGACACCTATATGCCTTTCAATAAGGCCAATATCCTCTTTAATTTTCCCAAGCATTTCAGGGTATGAAGGTTAATTCTCACTTTGTTCTGGTGATGTTCCATGAATTTCAAGCCATGCTTTCGTCTTCCTGTATTGCCTCGCAAAGATAAAGGCAAGGGAGAGAACAATTACCGCGCTTATGATTATCACCGGGAGACGATATGGAAGAAATCCAAGCAGAAGGAAAATTATTGCGACCGCTGTAAACAGAATGATTCCATTCAGTATAACAGCAAGGTGCCAGAATTTCCATTTGAACTGTTCTTTTGCAGACTCATTCATTATTCATACATCAATCCCCCGATAAAAGTACTTGTGCTTTTACTCATAATGTGTAAGAGATGGAGACACTTGATGAATACATCAAAAGCCGTAATGCAGCATACTGTCTCTATGCATCCGCAGATGATGCAGATATGAGATATCTTACTGCTTTTACAGCTCATGATCCAATACCCGTTGTAAAACTTCCGGGAAGAAAACCAATAATTATCGTCCCTCAAATGGAGGTTCAAAGAGCCTCACAGGAATCAGATTGTGAAGTGATTTCCCGCGCACAGGCAGGCTTCTTTGAACTCTATGAAACCATTAAAGATCCTTTCAAGATTACTGCCAGGATGATAAAAAAAATAGTCGGCGATAAACAGATTATTGTTCCTCCTGCATTTCCGTCAGGGCTTTTCTGTGCATTTGGCGAAGACAGACCTCAGGTTGACTATTCTTCGATAATTAAAAGCAAACGATCTGTTAAGACCAAAACTGAGATTAATAATATAACCAAGGTACAGAGAGCCACAGAGAAGGCTATGACAACGGCAGTTAATCTGATTAAAAATGCAACTATAAAGGAAGGGGCATTATATCAGGGAGAAACGCCCTTAACGTCTGATCTTATAAGATGGCAGATGCATTTGATGCTTTTATCTCTTGGCTGCACTGCATCTGATACAATTGTCTCATGTGGAGATGAAACTGCTATGCCGCACTGTACTGGTAGTTCTCAAATCAAAGCAAATGAGCCGATAGTAATTGATATATTTCCTAAATCAGACTCTACCGGGTATCATGCAGACATGACAAGAACCCTCTCAAGGGGTGAGCCTTCAAAAGAGGTTATAGATCTCTATAATGCAGTCAGAGAAGCGGTTCATATCGGTGAAAAAGTTTTAACACCAGGAATATCTGGAAGTGAGGTTCACAATAAAGTTAAGGACTATTTTGAAGAGTGTGGGTATCATACAGATTCAGAAGGCTTTATTCACAGTCTTGGACATGGTGTAGGGCTTGAAGTGCATGAACAACCATCTCTTTCCCCATCAGGCGGGATACTTGAGGCAGGCAATGTGGTTACAATTGAACCAGGCTTATACTATCATGGCATCGGAGGAGTCAGGATAGAAAACCTGCTTGTTGTTACCAAATCAGGTTCAAATAGAATTACAAAATATCCGGAGATCATGGTATTATGAATGAAACAAGAGGAAAAATGAATGATGAAGTAATGGATAGATATTTGCAGGCCGGACAGGCCGCTAAATCTATTCTAAAACAAGGAGCAGACAAAATTGCACCTGGTGTCGGCTATCTAGAAATAGCAGAGTTTGTGGAGGGTGCAATTCTTGATAAGGGCCTTGGAATTGCATTCCCTGTAAATATATCAGTTAATGAAGTTGCAGCGCATGATACCCCGTCGATTGGCGATGAGCGGATTTTTAATGCCGGAGATATGGTCAAACTTGATATTGGAGCACATCTTGATGGATATATTGCTGATACTGCATGTACAGTTGATCTTGGAGATTGCAGACCGCTTGTTGAAGCCTCGGTTGCTGGAAGGGACGCTGCCATTAAAAATGTGAAGCCAGGTGTTACTATTGGTGAACTTGGAACACTTGTGGCGCATGAAATCGAGTCAAGAGGTTTTCATCCTATATCCAATCTGACAGGGCATGGTCTAGACCAGTATAAACTTCACATGGGTCCAAATGTACCTAATATTGCCATGAATGGTGGAGCCGTGCTTGAAGAAGGGATGGTAATAGCAATTGAACCTTTCGCATCAACAGGACATGGACTTGTAAGTGATCGCAGCCGTATTGAGATCTATTCGCAGATGAGCTGGCGCCCTGTAAGATTACCTTCTGCCCGGAAGATTTTAGCAGAAATTGATGAAAGACGTGGGATGCCTTTTGCAAAACGGCATATAAAGACACAAAAGCCTGATCTTGCAATGAGCCGTCTTATTGCAGATCAGATTCTCTATGGATACCATGTTCTTGCCGACATTAGTGGATCAAAGGTCTCACAAGCCGAACATACCATGATTGTAACAGCTGACGGATGTATTGTCACAACAAGATAACAACTGGATACTTTTTCAGTAATAAGGGCAAATTATTAGGATTATTGAAATGGCGAGAGACGAAGTGATACTGGATCTGATTGAACTGCTTCTGACTGCTGACATTTTTAATCAACAGACAACATTGGATATCAACGATCTCACGCCTGTTGCCCGCGAGATCTTTGGTGTGTCTGCCGGAGGTGAACGGACACCGGTTGTTGTTGCAGAAAGTGTTCTTCAACGGATTCTTGGAATTCCCGATGCGCATGTGATACTTGAGAAGCATCCTTTAGTGCTTTATGAGGAGTTCGGGCACCGCCTTCGGATATCATCTGCTCATGCTGGGTTTATCTGGTTCCTGAAAAATGGTGGCGAAAACCGAATCCAGAAGAATCCTGTACTTGCATGGTATGCGGAGGAACATCATCTGATCTCTGATATCTCATATAACAAGGTTCATGACCAGAATCCAAGATTTGAGGATAGCAGGGCTTATATTGACAAAAGAATTGCAAAGTTTATTGCAGATGATGAAAAGCTGAAGAGCGGGCTTGATCTTATACTCATCAACGCACCTGAAGAAGTAGAACAGACGATTGATGATATAATATGTTCTGAAGATCAGCTTCACAGGATTGTAAAACTAAAGATAGCACTTGAAAATCTTGAATTTTTAAAGACTCACAGAGTTTACGAGGTCGGAAAACTTCTTTTTATTGGCCCTCCCGGAACTGGTAAGACTTCGCTTGCATTTGCGCTTACAAGAGTGCTTCATATGCCGGTGCTTGAGGTCCGTCTCTCTATGATAACCTCACAATACCTTGGAGAGACCTCAAAAAATATTGACCGTATTTTTGACGTTGCAAAACTTCTCTCCCCCTGCATTCTCTTTATTGATGAGTTTGATTTCATTGCAAAAAGCAGAATCGGTGATGATCATGGAGCAATGAAACGTGCAGTTAATGCTCTTTTGAAGAATATTGATAGAATTAGTCTAATTCGAAATAATGTGTTATTAATTGGTGCAACAAATCATCCACAATTACTGGATGAAGCAGTATGGCGCCGTTTTGATGAGGTTATACCCTTTGATCTTCCTGACGATGATACAAGATACAAAATTCTGTCCCATCTTCTTGGCGGTTTTGAATGTACCTGTGATATTCAGAGGATTGTTGATGAAACAGATGGTTTTTCGGGAGCTGATCTAAAGATGGTTGTTAGAGAAGCGATTCTTAATGCTCTTATGGATAATAGGCACAATCTTACCGAAAATGACCTTTTCAGGGGAGAAGGGCTCATTAATAACAGAGATGAAAGTAAGAATAAGACCTGGTGCTGATATCCTTGAAAGTAATACTTCTTGGAACCGGAGATGCGGTAGGGACACCTAATGTTGGGTGTGATTGTCCACAATGTTTATGCGCGGCAAAGGCAGGGAAGGAACGTCTAAGAACTTCACTCCTGATTGAACATGAAGGCAGGCATATTCTTATTGATACTTCTCCTGATCTCCGTCGTCAGCTTCTCCTGCAAAACTCTCCCCATATTGATGCTGTTATCTGGACACATGGCCATTATGATCACTTTATGGGATTTGGAGAGTTTTATAGAGTACAAAGGATTCCGCCTGTATATGCAGCCCCTGAAGTACTCTCATATTGCTCTGGTGTCTTTGGCTTTTTAGTAAGAGAGAAGCATGAAATCCCGGTTTATACTCCATTTTCATTATTTGGACTTGAGTTTACTCTTGTAGAAGTAAAGCATCCGAATGTATATACCACGGGTGTTGTGTTCACAGATGGAAAGACAAGGATTGTCTATACCTCTGATACAAATGAACACTTTCCTGATGAGACTAAAAAACTGTTTATGAATCCGGATTTTCTTTTCATTGATGGACTCTTCCCAAATTCACTAAAAAAGGTGGATAAGCATCTAAATTATGAAGAATCTATTGAATGGGCAGGAAAATTCAAAGCAAAAGATTTCAGAGTGGTTCATATGAGTCATCACCTTCCATTCTCCCTACCCCATGCAGGGTATGATGGAGAGACCTTTGAATTTTAAACACAGTTTTATCAGATCAAAAGTTCGACCAAATAAGAATGAATATTACGGTTCTTGAACTTGAAGATGACAAGGTTAGAATTGCCCTTCCTGGCCTTGGTCATACATTCATGAATGTGCTTGCATCAGAGATCCTTAAGGACAAATCTGTAGATATTGCATCATATGTAATTGAGTTCCAGTTTTCAGATCCTGTATTGACTGTAACTACTTATGACAAAAAAGACCCAATTACTCCAGTAATGGAAGCATGTAAGCGTCTTTCAGCCTCAACAGCAGATCTTATAAAACAACTTGATGAAATAAAAAAGTAATTCTGAAATCAGGTTTTCACTTTTTCCAGTTTTAGTTCCATTTCTTTTTTTGGATTATGCTCTCTCTGTAAACACAATCGAACCAGAGATCTTTGATATCCTAACCTTAACTTTCTGACCTGGGCGGGCACCTGCAACATATACTATGTATTTGGCGATCCTCGCAACCCCATCTCCTCTGCGCGATGTTGACTCGATGTTAACTTCAATAACATTACCTACCTCAAGTCCTGTTCCTACCGGTTCAGATCTTCCTTTTCTCTTACGGACCGGACGGTGACTTCCACATGCTTCACATTTGAGTATTAAAATCCTGTCATCTTTGGAGAGTTTAGTATCAGGTTTTCCACATTCTGAGCAGATAACATAGTCATCAACGTAACTGCGGATCATTGGACTAAATAGTGAATCCTCAAACTTTCCATTGAAGATTGCACGATTACCATCAATTTTACCAGCAGTTCCAAGTTCTCCAAGCAGAAATTTCATCACATGATCTTCATCACGACGAAGAGCTGCTGCAATCTCTGAGAAATTTTCAAGGATAGTAGTTTTACCCTCAAGATTTACCCGCGGTTCAGGATAAGACCATCTTTCACCATCTTCAGATGGACCAGTGACCTCTTCATATGCCTTATTGAGCAGGGCCTCATATGACTCTGACATAATGCTCTATATATTGAATTCATTCAGGAAAATAGCTGTGCCATGATAGACTTTGATAAATAAAAAATTCGGTTATTAAAATAGTAAAATTCTTCTTATGAATTTCTCATGTATGTATGTTTTTTTCCTTATGAAAGCAAATATGGGTATATATGGTCTCACAAGAGGATCTTCACTCAATTCAGGAAAAACTTGGGCGCACACCAAAAGAGCTGGAACTTGCCTGTTTTGAAAACCTGTGGAGTGAGCATTGCAGTTATCGTTCGACAAGGAAACTTCTGAAAACTCTTCCAACAACAGGAAAAAATGTGATATTAGGCCCCGGAGATGATGCTGCAATTGTGAGATTTTCAGAAAATATTGCAATTTCCATCGGAATGGAGAGTCATAATCATCCAAGTTTTGTTGATCCCCATGATGGTGCGGCAACGGGTGTTGGCGGAATAGTCAGAGACATCATTTCAATGGGTTCCCGGCCGGTGGCACTTATGGATCCCCTGTATTTCGGGACTCTTGATAAAGAGAAGAACCGATATCTGATGGAACATATTATTGCCGGTATTGGCGGATATGGTAACTGTATTGGTGTTCCTGTTATCCGTGGAGAGACTTTTTTTGATGACGGATATGATGGAAATCCTCTTGTTAATGTTGTCTGTGTGGGCATTGTAGATCCCGACCGGTTTTTAACAGCAAGAGTCAAGAAACCGGGGTCACACCTTGTTCTTGTTGGATCTTCGACCGGGCGGGATGGCATTGGAGGAGCTTCGTTTGCGTCGCGCGATCTTGGTGAGAATGCAGAGGAAGAAGAACGTCCAAGTGTGCAGATCGGTGATCCTTTCACTGAAAAATTGTTAATCGAAGCAATACTTGAGATGGCAGCAACCGGCACTGTTCTCTCATGTAGAGATCTTGGTGCAGCAGGGCTTGCAGGAGCTTCAAGTGAGATGTGTAGCAGTTTTGGAGGACATATCTTTGCAGAGAAGGTACATCTGCGTGAACAGGGTATGAACCCGACTGAGATCATGGTCTCTGAATCACAGGAGAGGATGCTTCTTGAAGTGGCCTTTGAAGATGTTGCAACTATTGGAGCAATAGCAGATCGATATGACCTTAAATGGAGTGATATCGGCATTGTACTTGATGAACCACGTTATCTTGTCACATATAATGGGGAAACAGTCTGTGATCTTGATGTTGATTTCCTGACTGAAGGTGCAGGTAAATGTCAATGGCCTTCAAAACCATATTCGGCGATTAAACCATATAAACGGCCTAAAGAGACAATTAAGGAGTTGTGTCTTGCTGTGCTTTCATATCCTGAGGTTGCTTCCCGGTCATGGATATATGAGCAGTATGATCATGATGTTCAGATTAGAACATTATCGATTGGAAAAGATGCCGGACTTATCAGGCTTGGTGATGAGGCACTCTCACTTTCATGTGGGTGTAATCCACGAAGAATCTATTTAGATCCGTTTGCAGGCACATCAAATGCAGTTATTGAAAATGTCTGTAATCTTGCATGTATGGGTGGTGAGCCTCTCTGTATTGTTGACTGTCTGAACTTTGGCAGTCCTGAAAAACCTGAGGTTTTTTGGCAGATAGAGGAATCTGTTAAGGGTCTTGGTGAAGCTTCACGGGCTATGGAGATTCCAATAGTAGGTGGAAATGTATCGCTTTATAATGAGAGTGATGAGAACGGGACAAGAATCAAACCCACTCCTTCGCTTGGACTTGTTGGAAAAGGACCTGTTCCAACATTTCAGTCTTATGAGGATGGGGATCTGTTAGTCCTGACTTATGACAAAATTGATACTTTCTATCCGGGTGGAACTGTTCTTGATGCTGTTACCTGCTGTAATGGGGCACCTGAACCTGTAGGCAAGACTGTTAATATTCCTGTTATCAGGGATCTTGTAAGAAAGTATGGGCTTATCGCGACAGATATATCACAGGGAGGACTTCTTGCTGCGCTCAATACTATTTCACCTGACTGTGAGGTAACTCTTAACGGTGATCTGATTCCTGCTCTCTTTAGCGAACCTTCCGGCGAATTTTTGATAAGATGTAAGGAAGTTCCAAATGAGATTGATCATTTTACGATTATTGGTAAAGCCGGTGGTGAAGGTATCAGAATCAATGGCGATTTGGAATCTGTAATAATTACCCGGGAAGAACTGATAAATGCGACAAGTTCATTAAGCCGGCTTATGCGAGCTGAGTAAACACTGAAACAATAAGATCTGTATAGACAGATCAGCTTCTTTTTAGTAACCTGATCTAAATCACTATATAGTATTCTGGAATCCTGAACATGAGGGACAATGAATTAATATTAGCAGATCGGGAGTTTAAAAAAGAACTACCCGATGTTCAGTCAACTCTGCCTGATGTCAGAATTAATCTGACAAGAGTTGGTGTTAAGAATGTAAAGAAGATGGTAGAGGTTACAAGACCTGGAAAGCGGCCGGTAATCTTTATTTCTGTATTTGATATCTATGTGGATCTTCCACGAAGTCTTAAGGGAGCTAATCTTTCACGTAATTTTGAAGTGATTGATAAGGTTTTACAACAGTCTATCGATGGGGAGGTTAAAGAAATCGAAATGCTTTGCAGTATGGTTGCAAGGAAACTCCTTGACAGACATGAGTATGCTGACCGTACTGAAGTTCAGATGAGGTCAGAATATATGATAACCGGTGAGACTCCTGTTTCACAGACTAAATGTCAGGAGGTTGTCAAGGTCTTTGCGAGCGCTGTTGCAAAGAGGACTTACAAAGATCCAATTGTGAGGAAGAGTATTGGTGCAGAAGTCACCGGTATGACTGCCTGTCCATGTGCCCAGAATATTATGAAAGAACGGGCCCGTGAGGTGCTTGAAAGCCTTGATATAAAGGCTGATAAGATCGAGGCTTTCTTTAATGAGGTCCCAATGGCAACTCATAATCAAAGGGGTAGAGGTTTCCTCTCAATTGAGACTGATGATGAAAGTCATGTACAGTTAGAGAAGATTATCTCAATTCTCAAGCAGTCAATGAGTACTCCAATCTTTGAACTCCTTAAAAGAGGGGATGAGGGGCATGTAGTCCTTGCAGCCCACAAAAATCCGCGCTTTGTTGAAGATTGTGTCAGGGAAATGGCAAGAAGAGTTTATACTGAGTTTGGAGATCTACCGGGAGATTCAGTGGTGACTCTTGCACAGGATAACGAAGAGAGTATTCATCAGCATGACGCGTTTGCGGAGAGGCATTCAACGATTGCAGAACTTTCTGATGAGATAAATAGTAGATAATCTATATTATCGTTTTTTTCTGGATTTTTTGGCGGGCTCATTTTTTTCTTTTTCATATTGAAAAAGATTAGAGTAAATGGCAAATCTTTATATATTCTGCTTGTTTTAATAATCTTTTGTAAAAACCGCGCAGTTACAAATTTCAGTCTGATTTGAACAATATAGAAAATTTATGCGAATATTAAATCTGGTGATCAATGTGCAATAAATAACATAAACGAACAAGTTCATCAATATGGCGTTCTGAAAAAGTTTTGATTCTTCGAAATTTAAGATAAATTGACGTTTATTTGTAAATTGGATGGAAATACAAAGAATCTTATTTTTCATTATTAATCATCTTAAATGATATGTCTCTTTTTTTGTGTTAATAATATAAAAAAAATTTTCAATTCGTAATAAATAAAAAATAATCGTGTGATCCAAAAGTCAAAAATTCAGACCTGATTTACCTGAAATAGGCGATCAAATGACAAATTGTATAAATTGATCATTCAAATTACCTAACATCGTACATAGGTACGGTCTCTCTCAGAGTTTTCTGAGAGCTGTTGGTATGTGTTGTACAGCACTGCGAACAAACCGATAAAGCAAAGGCGATT
>CAYSSW010000057.1:0-11204 GCA_964434005.1 uncultured Methanospirillum sp. | reverse complement strand
TACGCAGCAATCGTTGCATCATCTCACTACTCAAGAAACGATGGTTTCTGTCTCTCCCCATTGATCAAGATCACCTTTGCAGACCCATCACTTGTCTTTGACTTCTCAGAGCCACGTAAGGAGTTCGCAAAGGGAGCAATCCGCGAATTCGTCCCAGCCGGAGAGAGATCTCTCCTTATGCCGGTTCGTTAAACCTAAAAAATACTCTCTTTTTTTTGTTCGTGTTCAAAAAAGTAGCTGATTTTGACTGAAAGGTCAATCAGATGTTCGTTTAAAGTAAATGTTTTTGGGATGTTGATATTGTGGTAATGTCTGCATCAATTATCAGATCAAAATTAATCTTATCAAGCCATCCGGTTTTAAAAAACATGTGCATGAAACAGAAACCAATATGTCCGGCATCCGGCCACTGCATAATACAATTATTTGCATTTTCAGGAGAAATTTTGGAATCAGGCATTGTAAGACCTCCCATCATAACAATAAGATCTGGATCTTTAATTTCAGTTCTATCTCCTACCTGAAAGCCACAATCCTTTAACTCAAGAGACGATGCTTTATCTATCTCAAGATATGGAACAAATATTAGTTTGTATTGTTCCTTTCTAACTGAATAGCAAAGCAGTTCAACAAATGGAAGACATGTTCCTGGAACACCAAAAAAGACAATTTCAGAACCCGATTGCAGTTTTAGTCCCAAAACATATTCTTTAAAAGGTCTTAATATCCCAGGAACTCCTTTATAAATCGTTTCGCCCATAATAAAGTAATATAATTATATACTGATCATGTTATAAATCTTTAATCTTGCACAAAGAATTTATTGCAACAGACTAAAGAAAATTTATGGCGATTACAAACTCAAAACTAAAAGGCATCTCATTCTGGACAGTGTTCATCATGACAATTCTCTGTTTACTTGTTATTGTCTTACCGTGGGTGGTCTTCTCATAGGGACTTTGTCCAGATTTGCCATCCGGCAGATCAACTTTTTATTTATCAGTCTACGAATCATTGGTAGACAGTTCATTTAACAAAAGTGGCAAAACTTGTTGCAATTTCTGTTTTGAAGATTTATTACGGCAATTGCCGATTGGTTAACGCGCAATAAACGAACTTCGAATAATATCTGATACTAAAAATATTACTGATAAGTCTCTTAATTTTGATAGCATAGCCATCCAGATCAGGGTAGATCAGATAATCTGTATAAGAAAGCAAAAAAAATTGTTCTATATAAAAAAAAGTCCGTGGAAAAAGGCCTCAAAAGGGGGTATTTTGTCAAAAAATTTCGAAATGCTTTATAAATTGACCTCATTTCGAAACCTTTAATTGAATCCTGACCAACTTATCCATAACCACAAAGCGTAACTATACGTCGGAGTGTGGTATTGCATCGTGATTGCTCTTGTGTCAGATCTCGTTTACGCAGGAGATAGGTTTACATGGAAGAGATTGTATTAGGCATTGGTATTACTGCATTGGCTGGAGCTCTTGCCACTGTTGCCGGTGCTGCGGAAGATACTGAATCAGATCTCGGATCACAGGGAGACCCTAACTCACAGGTCCAACTGGCTCCGCAGATGGGATATATCCACCGCATCTTCAACAAAGCTGTTTCTGGTGAGCCACCGGCATATGGTGCCTGGTGTGCCATCGGGGCAGGGGTTGCCTGGGCCCTAATGCAGATAAATTATAACCCGGCACTGGCCGTAATTCTCGGTTCAGTTGTCGCGGTATTCGTTCAGGGTATTTATGCAACGTCAGGATACCTTGGCAGAACAGCAAGTCTTGCTAAATTCAAACAGCCGGTGTACATTGATATTATCAAATCATTGACATCGGTAACAATGGCTCATGCCTTTGTAGCGGTATTTTGTACTGTAGCAATGTGTTACCTCATGGCTACTGCACTGCATCATCCGTTTGCCCTCCCGCTCCTTGGACTGGTTTGGGGTATTGCTCTTGGTGCTGCCGGATCTGCAACTGGTAATCCGTTCTATGGAAAAGAACGTCAGTATCAGACACAGAAATTCGGAGCAGGTGTACCAATTTCAGCATCTGGTAACATCGTTCGTTATGCAGAAGCCGGTCAGCGGTCTTCTCTTGACAACGCATGGTTTACAACAAAGTTTGCCGGCCCTGCATCAGGTATCTGTTTTGGTTTAATTGTTTTCCTTGAACTGTGGCGTACTGTTCTCTTTGAGCATTACTTCGCAGGCTGGGGTGCAATTGTAGCAGGTGTTATTATCATTCTGGTGTTCACAATCGTTGACCGCTGGGTTGAGAAATGGGGCCGCAAAACCTATGGACCTTATGTAACTGAGGAGGCATCTCAATGACCGCACTTGGTGGAGGAGCAGCAGCCGGAGAAGGAATGAACATGACCGGTGTTGTTATTGGTCTTGCTATTATTCTCATATCGATTGCAGTAACATTTGCTCTTGGCGTTTCTATCATCCCATTGATTGGAATAATCGTCGGTGGAGCACTAATTGGCTTTGGTGTCCACTTTGTCCCTGTCGGCGGTGCGCCCGCTGCAATGGGTCAGGCACCAGGTATTGCAACAGGTGTTGCCATGCTTGCATCAGGAGCCGGTCTTGCTGGTCTTTTTGGTGGTGCATGGGCACTTGCAACTACCGGTGACTTTGGCCTTGCACTTGCAGGCGGAGCCGTTGGTGGTGGCCTTATGATGGCAATCACCTGTCTTATGGTCAATGCAACATATGTATTTGCCATGGGTATTCCGGCAGCTTCAGGAAAGATTGAGAAAGACCCATTAACTGGAGATACATTCCCGGCATACAAATCACAGGGAACTGAGGGACACGGTCTTCCGTTCATCTCATTTGTCGGTGGTGTAGTTGGAGGATTTATCGCCGGTCTTGGTGGAACTCTCATCTACATTGAATTACTTGAAATTTACACTGCAGGTCTGCCAACAATTCTTGGAGCAGATGCGGTAGCAATTTCGCCAGTTGCAATTTCACTTGCAGGTATTCTTGCAATAGGATTTTTCCTTGTGAATGCAGTGCTGGCAGCATATAACATCACCGGAACTATCGAAGGTCCACATGACCCTAAATTTAAGCGTGTTCCACGTGCAGTCATCGGCTGTGCTGTGGCTTCAGCATTCTGTGGTCTGATCTCGATTCTTCTGGTACTTAACATAGGGATGTGAAGATATCATGACAGTGAAAATGGAAGCATCTGAAGGCGGTATGCCACATAACAAACTGTTGGCATACGGCATCATTGTCGCCTTAGTCGGCATATATCTGACCTACCTCAATGTTATCACCGGAACTGCCATCTTCTCATTCTTTGGAGGAGTAGGGGCTGTTGCCGCACTGTGGTGGGGATCTGATACCATCAAGCACCTTTGTAGTTATGGTCTTGGTACTGGTGTTCCATCAGCAGGTATGATAGCCTTTGGATCAGGTGCAATTGCAATGGTAGTAGGTACCAAGTTTGGTATCGCAACTCCAATTGTGACTCTGATTCTTGCAGCAGTTCTTGGTGCAGTTATTGGATACATTGCAAACAACATCATCAATATGAATATTCCTGTAATGGTCATGTCCATGATTGAGATGTCAATTGTCGGAGCACTCACAATGCTTGGATTTACTGCAATGTGTGTAGGTTCATTCTCATTCCAGAACCTTGTAATTGGCGGAATGAGCCTTGCAGTTGAGCCGGCTGCCGCAGTTGGCGGAGCACAGACATTTCTTGTAACCGCAACCCCGGAGTTTGCAGGTTCACTCATTGGCGGAGCAGTTTTAGCTGTTATCTTCTTCCTTGGAGCAATGGCACTTCAGCACCCGTTCAATGCATGTCTTGGACCAAACGAAACACAGGACAGAACTCTTATGCTTGCTCTTGAGGTAGGATTCCTTTCCATGATTGTAGTTGCAGTTATGTCTTTTGCATTCCTTGACTTTCTGTCAGGTGTTGTCAGTCTGATTGTCTCACTTGCAGCATGGGCATATACTTACAAACAGTATCTGGCCTTCTCAAAGAGAGATGCATATGCATGGCTCGACTCCAAACCAATCATTGAAGTAGGAGATGATCAGTAATGACCTGGATTCCGGTTCTTCCTGATTTTGGTCTTGGATGTGATGTCTATACTGGTTTTGTGACCAGTCAGGGTGAATCATTAGGACCAATTGTTGATCAGGTTGATCAACTTGAGAAAATTACTGACGATATTGTCGGTATGCTCTCCGGAGAGGGTAGTTTCCTCGAAAGCTTCCCACACCGTGAAAAATCGTTGGTTTATGCCGGCGGAATGACCGCAATGTTCTATGGACTTGCAGTTGGTCTGCTTCTTGCCGGTATAATCGTACTGGCATTAATGTGAGGTGAACGATATGGCAGATAAGAAATCACCGGCCGCAGGATGGCCGATTATTCAGGGTGACTTCCACGCAGGTGACCCAAACAGCCCTGTCGCCGTCATTACGATGGGATCTCACCTTGATGAACAGGCGATTGTAGACGCAGGGGCAGCTATTGCAGGGTCATGTAAGACTGAAAACCTTGGTCTTGAGAAGGTCCTTGCAAATATCATTTCAAACCCAAACATTCGGTTTGTAATTACCTGTGGTACTGAAGTGAAAGGACACCTTTCAGGTCAGAGTTTTATCGCATTACACCAGAATGGTGTTGAAGGTGGTAAAATTGTTGGCTCAAAGGGTGCAATACCATTCATTGAAAACCTGACAACTGAACATATCAAGAGATTCCAGGAACAGGTCGAAGTTGTCGACATTATGGAAGCTGAAGATATCGGTCAGATTACAGCAAAGATCAATGAACTGAAAGCTCGTGATCCAGGTGCATTTGGTGCAGATGCAATGGTTGTCGAGATTTCCGATGATGATGGTGGAGCAGCTGACGGAGAAGGCGGAGAAGTTCGTCCAATGTCTGCTGAAGTTGCACTTATTCATTCAAGAATGAAAGTTGTGCAGCGGATGGTCACCGAAATTGGTTCATACGACAGACTTGCAGCTGGTGTATATTCAGGTAAGATTGAAGGCCTGATGATCGGACTTGTCGTCTCATTTGTGATTATTGGTCTTCTACTGATGCAGCATGGAGGTGCATAATGGCAGATGAACAGCAAAAAGCTGGCCCGGTCCGGATGGCAGCAATTGATGCCATGGTGAATGATATCAAGTACAAAGGCCAGATCCTTGCACGAACTAATAAGCTTGAATCAGGTGTCATGGACAGTGGAGTAATTGGATTTACCATTGGTCTTGCATTTGCTCTGATTTTGGTTGTTCCAGTCCTTCTGGGGGTAATCTAATGGCAGAAAAGGGAGAACCAGCAGCAGGATGGCCAATCATTCAGGGAGATTTCCATGCAGGTAACCCGAAAGGTTCTGTTGCAGTTATATCTATGGGTTCACACCTTGATGAACAGGCAATCTGTGATGCAGGAGCTGCAATTGCAGGATCCTGTAAGACTGAAAACCTTGGACTTGAGAAAGTTATTGCAAATATTATCTCAAATCCAAACATCAGGTATGTTATCACCTGTGGAACTGAGGTGAAAGGTCACCTTTCAGGTCAGAGTTTTATCGCTCTTCACGACAATGGTGTTGAAGGTGGTAAGATTGTTGGCTCAAAGGGTGCAATTCCATTTATTGAAAATCTTTCCGAAGATCATATAAAGAGATTCCAGGAACAGGTCGAGATTGTCGACGTTATGGAAACAGAAGATATCGGACAGATTTCAGCCAAGATCAAGGAACTTGAGGGACGTGGCACTGATGCACTTGCTGGCGGCCCAATGGTTGTTGAGATCAAGGATGATGGAGCAGCCGCAGGTGGAGCTGTTGCAGCCACTGCAAATCCACAGTTCCTGGAAATTGAGGCTAAGCTTGACGCCATTGAGACAAAACTTGAGTTTGTCGATGGTGAGATGGCCCAGCGTGTCGGCCGTAAGGTCGGACGTGATATCGGTATCCTCTATGGTATCGTCGCAGGATTAATGACCTATATCATTATTACGGATTTACTTCCGAAACTGCTTGAAATACTCGCATAAAAAGGTGATATACAATGTTCATGTTTGAGAAGGAACAGACCGTTCTCGACTTCGGCGGTCACAAGATCGGAGGACAGCCTGGAGAGTACCCACGTGCACTCGGCGCCTCCATCTTCTACAATAAACACGAGACTGTGATCAACGATCACACTGGTGAGATAGACAAAGCAAAGGCAGAGGCTCTCTGGAACCGCTGTCTTGAACTCTACGACATTACTGGTAACTGGTACTTCTGTCAGATTATCGGTGAGTTTGGAGAGGCATTTGAAAAATACTTTGACTGGTTCTGCAGCATTGATGATGAGTTCCCATTCTTAATGGATTCTTCAGCTCCAGAGGCTCTTGCTCACGCCTGTGAGTATGTGACTGAGGTTGGTATTGCAGATCGTGCAGTCTACAACTCAATCAATGGTTCAATTGGACCTGAAAACATTGAGGCTTTAAAGAAGTCTGATGTTAATTCAGCAATTGTTCTTGCATTCAACCCTGGAGACGCAACCGTTCGCGGACGTGAGAAGTGTCTTGCAGAAGGTGGTGTTGCTGGTCAGGAGAAGTCCATGATCGGTATTGCAGAGGAATGTGGTATTACACGTCCAATTCTTGATACTGCTGCAACTCCATTAGGTCTTGGTTCTGGTGGTTCATTCCGTGAGATTCTTGCATGTAAGGCAATCCATGGTCTGCCAACTGGTGGTGCATACCACAACATGACTGTTTCCTGGACCTGGCTGAAACGCTGGAGAAAGAACGGTATTCTTGACCGTTACAAGGATGCAGATGTACTCCTTGAGCAGATGGGACATCACCACTTTGGTGGTGTTGAGGGTATCCGTCAGGCTGCCTGGTCTGCACCAGATATCGGATGTAATATTATGGCAGGAACTCTTGGAGCCGACCTTATCATGTTCGGACCAATCGAGAACTGTGAGGCAACTGCTACTGCAATGGCATTCACAGATATTGTCCTTGCCGAGACACTTAAGGAACTTGGTGGAACTGTTGCTACAGAGGACCACCCGCTCTTTAAACTGGTCTAATCCCTTTTTTTCTGAAATGTTATCTGTTTGTAAGGTAAATTAGAAGTTTTCTACGATCTTTTTAATACTTCAGGGTCTGTTGTTTGAAAGATAATTATTGTTTTCAACGTTCTATAAGTTTGACCGTTAGAAGATATTTAGTAATAAAACTGAGACGATTTTGTCCTTCGGCAGACTGGAAAGACTGCATATCTATACATTTAATTAAATCAAATCGGGCAGTATAAAATATTTTATTCCTTTTGTGAAAAACCAGTTCCAACATAATATTGTTGAATCCATCGATTATTTTCTATTGTTGGATGATTTGATATGGATTAACGGCTCTGTTAAAATCCTCTTTTAATAGAATTTCAACGCTGATGAGCAACTATTTATTATGACCTCTTGGAACGTTAAAATCCACTTTTAATAGGATTTCAACAGAGCCAGAAATAAAAAAATACGGAGATTCTCTGAAATACCAATCAAGAGACATTTCATGGTAATACATGAAATAAATCCCTATTTTTATCCGAATTATTTATAAATCGAATGGATAAATTACTTTTGAGGATACTCGCGGTATGGATTAACCGTGATCTTGTGCCCGCTCTCTATCCTGCAGATATACTGCTTCAGTGAACTGCCTGCCTGAGATGAGAGATGAATAATATCACAGAGTCCTTCAGCATACTTCCTTTCATTTCCAGTAAGATCAGTTTTAATTCTGAGCATAAGAGTCTCCGATAATTCAGAACTGCACGCTGTTTCTCCGTTATGGGATTTTTCACAGAAAACAGATCTGTCAAGGTCACAGTGCCTGTAGGCACTGCGTATACCTGAATATTCAGCGGAGATCAAAGAGAGGGAAGCCTTAAGACTCTCTGAAGGATTTTCAACCATTACTGAAGAAACATTCCTGTAGAATTTGCATTTTGAGTGAATTTCACTCTCATAATACAGAAAATCCTCTATATCCCTGTCAGGTGCGTGAAAGAGGTTGATGCGCATCTTCTCTGCAGTCAGATCAGAGATCAGCAGGTCGCGTGCATCCCTGACCTCGTTGTCTTTTAAGCGGAACATACGCTCAATGATCTGCTCTGCGGTATCAGTGAGACGTCTTCCAAGCTGTATATTCTCTGTTGAGATGTGATAGGGCAGCACCAGACGGTTGACCGCAATGACGGCAAGTGTTCCCGCAATGATGCAGCCCAGACGCATAAGAGATGCCTCCAAACCCGTATCAAATTCCGGTATTGTAAGCAGAACCATAAGAAGCACACTGACATTTACCGCCGCCATCTTTACATCGTAGCGCATATCTCCGGCAAGCGTGTAGCAGTAGTTCACGAACAGCATTATCAGAAAGAGCACAGTATAGTCAGTCACAAAGAAGACTAAAACCGAGAAGATAATTATTCCTGCGAAAACTCCGCGAAGTCTTGCTTTTGCTTTGGAGAGATCCATATCAACGTAGTGTACAGATATAGCGATTGCTGTAAATGTAAGCCACCTTGCCGCAATCAGATCATAGTATGAAGCGGCGAACTCAAAGATGCTGATCAGCAGAGCAAGACGGAGAGCATACGAGAATGCCATGGTATCAGGTTTTAAGTCTTCCTTCAGCCGCACCATGAACGAGAACTGCTTTGGAAGATCCATACAGTATCTCAAGGTCTCTTTCAGATCTCCGCCTGAAAGCTGAGAGAGTTCATAGTCAACAAGTTCCAGTCCGGAGATTATCTCATAAGGCAGGTGAGGGTGCAGCGCCGTAAAATCAGAGATTCTCGTATGCAGTTCCGCATAAGAGAGAGTTCCCGCGGTGCAGCCCCTGACAGCCGCCAATGCCTCTTTTAGATCAAGCAGATCCTCTGATGAGATATCCTCTTCAACTGCGTGTTTTCCGAGTCTTTCAACAGAGACCGCGAGATTCATCACAGAACGGTCTTTTGGAGAGGTGTAAAACTTCTTTTTTAATCTGTCGTATATTTGTGAATGAACAGCTGAGGCTTTTATTCGGAATATCTCTGAATCAGTCCTCTCTCCGGTACGTCTCTTATCAATCGATTCGGATACTGAATCAATAAGCGCAAGTATTCCCGAATGGCAGGTCATCTTTTTGTTTTTGGCATAATTTACTGCAAGGTTCAGCAGGACGATAAATACAGAACCTGCAGTCAGTGCAAACAGCCTTATATGAATAGTATCCGGAGAGGCAGGCATTGACATCATCAAGGCATAACCCAGAAGAAAAGGAAATTCAAGCGAACTTCTGCTGTCCTGAGACAAAAAAAATACAAGTGCGAAGATTAATGAAAAATTTAGAAGAATTCCCGGCAGGATATACAGCGAAGACAAGTAAGATACAGCGCCTATGGAGAGATTTAACGCAATTATGCAGACAAAACTGGATACAGGCGCAGCAGTCATGTCGCGGTTAAGAAGCATCAATGCGGCGACAATTATCATTACGCCGATCAGTGAATTTTCAGGACCGAATACCTGTGTGAAAGCGGCAATAAATCCTACAATGAGGAGGAAAAATATCGTCCGTCCGATAATTGTCTTTACATCCATATAAGTAGTAAAGATATACCACATATATATAAGACAATTACTAAAAACTCTTCTTTTTCAAAGGACACCCATAAAAAAGATCCATAAATCATCTGAAAACTAATAGTTTTCAGTAGAAAAGCACTGTTTCTTTCAAATTATTGCTTGATTTTTGATTTTTTGGCAACTATCGCTCTAATACCTACATTTAGAGAGCGTTAGCAATTGGAATAAGTTATAGAAAATGCTGGCATCATTTTTTAACAAGCACTCTCCCAAGCTCTGTAACCATGACAGTTCCTGCATTAAAAACACGTTTTGTAATCGAAAAAGGTCTTTCTCCTTTAGATCTTTTCTTGCTGATCCTTAAGTTTCGCATTTTATCTCTGATATCAATAGGATGAGCTCTTACCCCTCTTTTCATTGTTGCACTGTATCCTTTGCAGTTGCCTCCAAAATATCCTTTATCACGTTAAACAACTTCACCTTCTTTTGACAAATATATTGGCTATCATGCACTGATGTAGTAGTTGTGCATTGTCTGTGGATAAAATCATTGTCCATGTCTAAAATCATGTGCATTTTATATCTAAAATATAATTTCGAACCTTTTTAGTCCACGTTCCGTCTTTCTTCTTCGTGTTTCTGCTTCATCACCCATCAGTGAAATATCCATTTGATAGACTGGGAATGTTTCTGCCCAGATTTGTCCTATCTGTTCAACAACCGAACTGTTGTTGGGGTTCGTCCAAATATGGACGAAATTCTAATGCTAAAGATGTTTGTTCTTCAGCAATGGCATGGACTATCTGATCCGGAGATGGAAAAATAAGCCAATGACAGAATCTTATTTAGAACGTTTATGGGTAACCCAGATAAGATCCCATATTGCTCCACAATCTGGCTGTTTCGGGAGTGTATAAAAAAGACGGTGCTGATGAACTCATTTGAAATGAACTTCAAAATCAGATAGATGAGCGTGGATTGACAATTAAGAAAGGTATGATTCAGGATGTAACTTTCATTCAATCTGATACCGGGCAAAAAAAAGTTGACTGTCCGAGAGACCATCTCCAAGTTGAGCAATATGTGTATACTCATTTTTAATTGTAAAGCGAGATCGTCCAGTAAAGTCTTTTAAATATAAATATTTTCATTTTTTAATTTAGCCTGATTTTTTGAAGGTCGGGAGAGTCAAGGTTTGGGGGATGTAAGGAATCGGTAGTTAGTAACCGTTTGTGTCGGTTTTTTTCTGATTGGATTGTATGTACTAACATTTCGGCATGGAGATGCCCTGACCTGATTATATTTGGTGTCAGGAGCCGATGGAATCGAGATTTCGACCTTTGATTGTCAGTCTGGATTTATATTATCTTTTTTCCCGGAATTATTTTCACTCTGTAAGTTCAATTAGTGCTTAATGAGGGTTTTCAATACTGCAGGGCCTGTTGTATGTAAAGATCATTATTGTCTTCCACCTCTTCAGAGATTTAATCTTGAAGAGATTCTTGATCTGATAAAACAGAAGAAATACTTCGTTCTTCATGCACCAAGGCAGACTGGAAAGAC
>CAYSSW010000056.1:0-12331 GCA_964434005.1 uncultured Methanospirillum sp. | reverse complement strand
GGAACATATATAATTGTCGTTTTGTTTGTAATAATGCAATTTTTAAGTTTCAAAGGAAATTATTGGTTGAATAGAATGGGTGTAACCTTAAGTTCTGAAGATTTAGGACTAAAACTCTAATCCTTTTATAGAAAAAATTTTTTCAATATCAAAGGGCTAGTTGTATACAGTCTTACACCTCTTCTAAAATATCAATAGATACCTCATCCAAATCAAAATACTAAAAACCTAATACAAACCAAAAATTCTAAAAGTATTATTCTATAGAGAAAGGTTTCAGATTGAAAAGATCTCAAAACTTATTCATCCTTAAAAGGAATTTCAACCATTGTAAGATCTTCTGGAGCCATAATCTTACCTGAAAATATTCCTGATGCATCAGAGATATGCTTCTCATAACTTGTATATCTTGTACTTAAATGAAACAGGGCAAGTTTCTCGGCTTTAATTGTTATCGCAGTATTAGCTGCTTCTCCGGCAGTAGAATGCATAAATTCTTTAGCTCGGGATAATTCTGATTCATCAAATGTTGCATCATGAATAAGCAGGGAAGCATTCATCCCATGCTCTTCTATACTACTTACTGGTCTTGTATCTCCGGAATATACAATTTTACGCCCTGGCCTTTGGGGTCCCATAACCATATCAGGTGTAATTTCCTTATCATTTATCATAACACTGGCACCTCTTTGTAGTTTTCCAAATAGAGGTCCGGGTTTTACCCCAAGAGATATTGCCTCCTCACGATTAAAACGTCCTGGTCTTTTATTCTCTTCAAAGATATAACCGACACCCGGAATACCATGATCAGTCCCAAAAACATGAATAGCATATCCATCAAAATCAAGAGAATCACCAGCTCTGACCCTTCTTGATTCAACTGAAAACTTAAGTTTTGTACGGCAGATCCCGGTCATATCATCGACAATTTCATGTACACAATCAGGACCATAGATAACAAGTGGTTCTACCCTTCCTGAAAATGACATCGTCTGAAAAAGGCCTATAAGACCAAGGAAATGATCAGCATGCCAGTGGGTAATAAAAACAGATTCAAACGAGAAACCACATCTTGCTTTCATCATCTGCCTCTGGGCACCTTCCCCACAATCAAAGAGCATATCATGTGAACCCCACTTTACAAGAATACATGGAAGATTTCTTGAAATTGTTGGAAGTGCTCCTGAAGTTCCAAGGAAAAAAACCTGAAGGGTCTCGCCTGACATAATTACCATCTCTTGATTGCTTCTATTGACTGCTTTGCTTCTTTTAATGATCGGCCTTCAACAACAACAATGCCTTTATATCTTTTGATAATATCATTAGACAGCGTATCCCAATCTATTGTCCCACTTCCAATAGGGAGATGTTCGTCACGGCTGCCATGATTATCATGAATATGCAGATGATTTGCCTTATCTATAACTTTTCGAAACATCTCAACTCTGCCAAGGGTATTTGCATGTCCAAAATCAATTGTCATACCAACACCTTCAATCCCTTCTATAAGCCCAAGGATCTCTTCAGGATATTGACAGAAAAATCCATGAATATCAGGCATATTCTCGATACACACCAAAACACCACAGTCTGTTGCAGTCTTACCAAAAGACATTACAGCCTCCTTTTGAAGAGACCAGACTTTTTCAGGCACAAGTTTGCCAGTACTTGACAAATAACCCGGATGTATTGTTACCTTATCAGTAAAAGCTGATGCTTTTTCAATACAGTCATTTAACTGTTTTACTGATTCATGCCAGATATTGTCGTTAATTGCCGCCGGATTTAAATCTGCATATGGGGCATGAACAGTTGCTTTAAGCCCGGTTGATTCAAGTGTCTCAATTACAGATTTGTAGCATTCAGGCTTCCCAAAATGATAATTACCATCTGCACAGATCTCCCAACCGAAAAAACCGGTATCTTCTATATCAAGAACCCATGAAATGTCATCCCAGACTCGTGCAGACGAACCAAAGTATGGTTTTATATGATTCATTTGACCTCCATCATCGGCCTTAAAATTGCGGTAACTTTTTCTCTAAATTCTTCAAGTGTACCTTCATTTACTATACAAATATCTGCCATATCTATCGCTGTATCAAGTCCAAATGAAGTTTCACGATCATCTCTTGAGGTAAAATCACTTTCACTCATAAGATCATCAGATCGACCTCTCATTGAAAGCCGGTAAAACCGATCTTTTGGATCTGCCTTGATTGATATCAACGAAAAATCAGGAAAGGTCTCTTTAAAGAGAAGTACTTCAGCATCTCCGCGGACTCCGTCAACAAGAACAACAGGGGTATTCTTCTCGTTTATATAAGGAATACAGGCATGAGCGATTGCTGCCATCCCATGAGATTCCCGGAGTTTTTTGGCAATTATTCCCATACTGTCATCAACTGGTGGAAGCCCTGCCTTTTTGACTTCCTCTCTTATGACATCACCCATAACAATTACAGGGATACCAAAATCTGCTGCAATCGTAGAAAACTCTCCCTTACCTGATCCCGGCATTCCTACTACTGCTAATACCTTCATAATATATTTCCCCATCCTGCATTGTCCTGATATATACCGGCCTGCCAATTTTGTCTGCAACACTTTTTAGTTCATCAAGGCTTTGTTCCTTTATTCCCTGATGACGACCCTGCCCCAGAATTACAGGAATATGTGGATCTACATCTCTAATAATCTCCATCACTTCATCTCCATAAAACCGAAAGAGGGTAATGACAACAAACAATTCCTGAAGTTTGCCGGAAAGAAATGCTTCTGTGCAAATTTTAAGAGATTCTGTTACTCTGTCACAGACATTTGTTTCATTTCTGCCTTCTCTTGCATAAAGGTTCCATTCAGCCTTGATATCAAGTGCTATATGATCTATAAGTCCCTCGGTTATCAGTTGGTTAATTACTTCAGGATATACTCCATTTGTATGAAGCCCGGTTTTTAGATCAAGTTTTTTTGCACCTGTTGCAAGATACATGAGAGCATCAGGCTGCATTGTAGCTTCTCCTCCGGAAAAGACAACTCCGCTTATCAGAAGTGAAGCATCCTTAATCATAAAAAGTACATCAGAAGTTTCTCTCATGTCAACTCCGGTCAGGATATGATGATTCTGACAGTACCAACATTTTATAGGGCATCCCCTGAAAAAGACCACACCGACTGAATGACCTCTCCAGTCAACTGTACTTACAGAGACAAACCCGCCAAAATTCATTCTATTTTGATACAGTTTTGATGACAATTTTAGTTAGTTATTGGGTATCAGATTTGATGAAGATTTTGGGATCTTTGATCTTTATTTCAAAGATATCAAAACAATTTAACGCAAAATTATTTGATTAATTAATCAGTAAAATTTCACCATATTTTTGAAAAAACAACTCTTATCTACCATATTGAATAATTTTATAAATATGTCCATAGTTGAAGATGCCATAAAAGGTATCATAACAGATGAAATGAAAACTGTTGCAGCACAGGAAGGGGTAACAGAAGATTTTGTGAGGCGCCATGTCGCAGACGGCCATATTGTAATACCAGTTTCTCCTTATAGAAAAGTTAAGATCTGTGGTATTGGTGAAGGCCTCCGGACAAAAGTGAACTGCTCGGTTGGAACTTCATCAGATATTGTTGATATCGATATGGAAGTTGAAAAGGTTAAAGCAGGTGAGCGTGCCGGTGCTGATACAATTATGGAACTCTCAACCGGCGGAGATTTTTATGAGGTAAGACGCCGATGCATTGAAGCCACATCTCTTTCTGTTGGCAGTGTTCCTCTTTATCAGGCTTTTATTGAAGCAGCAAGAAAGCATGGTGCAACCATCCATATGGAAGAGGATGATCTCTTCAGAATTACAGAAGAACAGGCAAAACTTGGAACTAACTTTATGGCTATCCACACAGGAATTAACCGGATAACTCTTGACAGACTCCAGAAACAGGGTCGTCATGGTGGTCTGTGTTCACGTGGAGGCGCACTTTTAACGGCATGGATGCTTCACAATGATAAGGAAAATCCACTGTATTCTGAATTTGACTACCTGTGTGAAATCTTAAAGGAACATGAAGTTACACTCTCAACTGGAAATGGAATGCGAGCAGGAGCAGTGCATGATGCAACTGATAGAGCACAGATTCAAGAACTAATAATTAATGCAGAACTAGCTGATCGTGCACATGAGAAAGGACTTCAGGTAATTGTTGAAGGACCAGGTCATGTTCCAATTGATGAGATTGAAACAAATGTCAAACTCATGAAGAAGATGTCTGGAAATAAGCCATTTTATATGTTAGGTCCGATTGTAACAGATATTGCTCCAGGATATGATGACCGTGTGGCAGGGATTGGTGCAGCACTTTCATCTTCATATGGTGCCGACTTTATCTGTTATGTAACACCGGCAGAACACCTTGCACTTCCAAATGTTGAAGAAGTTTATGAGGGAGTTTATTCAAGCAGGATTGCAGCCCATATCGGTGACATGATAAAATTAAAGCATACTGATGCAGATAAGGCAATGGGTCATGCAAGACGTGATCTTGACTGGAATACACAGTTCAATCTTGCAATTAATCCAGAACGTGCACGTAAAATCAGAGATGAGAGGTCACCGGCCGATTCAGATGCATGCACTATGTGTGGAGATTTTTGTGCCCTGAAGATTGTTAACAATATTATTACAAAAAGAGATTAAACATTAAAAAGGATTCATAAAATGCATCCCTGATTTCCCGGTGATAGCGTTTTTTATTCCATTTGTTATAAATTTTTTTGCACTTTTTACTGAATTTTCCATATCATTTTTGTTTGCAAGACCTGCGGCTATTGCAGCCGATAATGAACATCCGGTTCCATGGACTTCATAATTAAATCGTTCTCCAGATATCAGTGATACCCCATTTTTTCCAAAAAGATAGTCGGTGGATTTTGTTCCCGTTCCATGTCCGCCTTTTATTAAGACATATTGTGGTCCCATTTTGAGTATTTCTTCTCCAACATCTTCAATTTCATCATAACTGATATTTTTCCTGCCGGTAATTATACAGGCTTCAGGAAGATTTGGTGTCACAATTGTGGCAATTTTGAAGAGCTCTGATATCATTGTCTCTTCGGCCTCTTTTTTTATCAACCGGTGACCTGATGTTGAGACCATTACTGGATCAACTACAATATTATTAAGACCTTGAAGTGCTTTAGCTGTTATTTCCACTATATCTGCATCTGCAAGCATACCGGTTTTTATTGCCGTTGGAATTATGTCTTCAAAAATGGTTTCTATCTGCATATTTACAAAATCTGCCGGAATCTTTTGAATACCAGCAACTCTATTGCTGTTTTGTGCAGTTAATGCTGTTATTACGGCCATTCCAAAGCATCCAAAGGCAGAAAATGTCTTCAGATCAATCTGTATTCCTGCACCCCCGGATGGGTCAGATCCTGCAATACTTAAAACAGTGGGTATTGTTGAATTTAATGTTAATTTATTCATTTGATAAATGTTTATTCTATATGGATAACAATAAATCTTTTGAAACCTACCTATATTTATGTCGGGAAAGATTAAGATATTGTTGGATAATTTAATTGAGCAAAGAGCAAGGGGAAATGTTACTATAATTGCTACTACAAAAAACAGACTTCTTTTGAAAGGGATAGATTATTCCAAATATACTGATGATTCACCCGATGATGAAGCAGTTATTGAAAAAGTACAACAGGCAGCATCTGATATGGGGATAATGGTGAAGTAAATGGCAATAAAAATCGCATATTCAATTAAAACTGATCCGTTTGTAGCAGCTGAAGAGATTCATACTGCTGCTGTTGGTATGAAACCAACTCTTGTTCTTTTCTTTGCATCATCTATATATAATTCTGAAGATATTGCTGATGCAATGGGTAGAGCTTTTCCAGATACAAATACAGCAGGATGCAGTACCGCAGGAGAGTTGACGTCCGGTAAAATGCTTCATAAGTCTCTTGTCGCAATGATAATAGAAAGAGACATTATTGATTCAATATCAGCCTCACCTCTTGATCTTAACCATATTGATGGCGCAGTTAAGGTTGTAACAGATCTTGCTGCAACTTTTAATAAAACTCCAATTGATCTTAATCCCGAAGATTATACCGGACTAATTCTTATTGATGGAATGTCTGGTGCAGAAGAATCAGTTATGGAAAAAATTGGTGATATTACTGATATCACTATAATTGGTGGATCTGCTGGTGATGACCTGGCCTTTGCAAAAACTCATATTTACTTTAATGGCAGGGTTTATGATAATTCTGCTCTAATTTTGCTGCTTAAGATGTCCTGTTCATTTGATTTTATCAAGACACAGTCATTTTGTGGTACTGGTATCAAATTGATACCTACAAAAGTTGATAAGGCAGAACGGATGGTTAAGGAGTTTAACAATGAATCTGCAACGGTTGCTTATGGAAAAGCAGTAGGGACTGATCCATCAAAGGTTGCGGATGTATTTATGAAGCATCCGGTTGGTCTTATCTCTGATGAAGGTCCGTTTGTCAGAAGTCCACAGAAAGTTGATGGCAATAGCATCAGATTTTTCTGTCAGATTATTGAAGGACTTGAACTTGAGCTGTTAAAGTCAACTGATATTATTGAGGATACAAAGAAGGCAATTGACGAGATGGAAAAGAAACACGGCAAAATTAAAGGTCTTATTAATTTTAACTGTATATTACGAACACTTGAACTTGAACAGACCGGCCGTAGTGAAGAATATGGAAAATTGTTTGCAGATATTCCAACGGTAGGTTTTTCAACCTATGGTGAGGAATACATCGGACATATTAATCAGACTGCAACAATGTTAGTCTTCTTTTAATCCCTTTTCTTTATTCCTCAAGTTTTTTTGAATAACAAAGAATAAATCGGACTTTTTTATTAATATACCATCCAAAGAGTTTTTACCAAACCTGACGGTAACAAATGTTTCGATACATATTTTGTTCAAACATTAGTTCGTTTTTGCAACACTAACTGAATCAAATCAAGAAGCATGATATGAACATGGACACGAATCACGAAAAATCATAAATAAGTTGTAATCGGTTATGATAAGAACCTCTCAATATCTAAAACTCTCAATGGATATATAAAAATTTATCTACATCTAAATTAGATCCTAATTGGCTCATGTTAATCCAAGGTCGTAAATTTTCTTACCAGTTGAAAAGAATATTGATCATCAATTTAATTATCTTTTCTATTCTAATCGCTCCAATATTTGGAGATGTAAATAATACAGAACCATTTTATGATGAAAACTCTGATTCACTTGAAGATCCTGATGCAAGTGTTGACAATGCACAAATTGATAATAAAATAGATGGTGATATAGAAGAAAATGAAGAGAATAATACTGACAGTCAGAATGAAGCGATAGAAGATCAAATCCGATCTGAAAATGATGATATATTGCAGGGTCGTGCAAGAGATAAGAATGCAAACCTGATAGATCAGGATAATAATTCTCTTTTTGATGGTAGTTTTGTTACTGGAGAGGTATTAACCGAAACAGATCTTTTTGAAACTGATAAAGAAACTCAAAACTTAACAGATAATCAGGTTAATTTAGAAATTACCAATGAAACTTTTAATTTAACTGATAATTTTGGTGAAAATAGTCTTAACATCCTTAGCCCTTTGAAAAGTCCATACAATCCACATCTCTTTAGTAGTCCATTGGCTGTTGCTGGTGTTGCTGTAACAATAAAAAATGATGGGAATTGTTTAGGAATTTCTGGTACTTGTGATGGAAGTATTGCAGGATATACTTATACATCCGGTAATAAATCGCTTGATATTATCGGAAATGATAATTATAAGCAATTTCAATTTGAATCTGGAACAATCTATAATTTTGAGATAAAAATCTCGGGTAATAACGTAATATTAGACGGTAATGGGGTTAATCTCAAAAGTTCTTCAACTAAAACAGGTACTGGTATAGAGATTACCGGCGATGATGTATCTGTTGAGAATTTTGCATCAATTAATAATTATCAAACAGGTATAAACTCAACAGGTGATAGAAGCAGTATTGTCGACAACATTATTTACGATAATTCTTATGGAATACACTTAAACAAAAGTAATAATTCCATAATTATAGATAACATTGCTTCAGGTAATGGCAATAATGGAATAATCCTGGAAAGAAGTGATAATGTAACTATTACAGATAATACTGTACTTACTAATTCAAAAGATGGAATAAAACTTACCGATAGTAAAAATGCAACAATCAAAGATAACAAACTATCCTATAATACAGATTACGGGATAAAACTTACAAGTAGCGACACTGCCTTTATCATCAATAATACTGTTTCAAATAATTATATGAGTGGGATATATCTTTCTGGCAGTGAAGATAGTATTATCTCAAACAACACTGCTTCAAATAATAAAAATGGAATTTATCTTGCCTATGGCGATAATATCACTATTACTAATAATAACTTATCAAAAAATGATGATAATGGAATAAATCATTACTATAGTAGTAACTCCTCCATTGAAGGCAATACTGTTTTAGATAATGAAAAAAATGGGATATTAGTTACCTCCGGCGATAATATCACTATCAAGAGCAATGCTGTTTCAGGTAGTCCGACTGGAATTTCTTTTTCCTATAGTAATGATGATACTATCACAAGTAACACTGTTTCTGAAAATGGAAAGGGAATAAACCTTTCAAACAACCAAAACATTCGAATTACAGGAAACCAATTAGCCAATAATATAGATACTGACATAAATATTGGAACCAGCACAGGTTCTGTCTACAATAATTTTTTTGAATCAAATACATCAATCGAAGGAGATATTACAGGCTTTACCTTTAATGTCGCTCCGCGTAAAGGCAAAAATATTATTGGGGGCCAATACATCGCGGGAAACTACTGGAGTAATCCAGGACACACGGGCTGGTCTGATAATCGCTCAAGTAAAACCGGTTATACAATTGAACCTTATGAGGTAAAAACAGAAACAGGGATATTTGATAATGCATCGCTTGTTAAATACACCATAGTTCCCTTAAAAAGTCCATCCAGAAACTCAGAACAAGGGGATTTTAGGAGTTCTCAACCTTCAGATTCACTGAGAGATATAGATATTAAGTCCATTTGTCTCATAATTCCAAAGACTATCAAAGCCGGTGAGAGAATAGATGTGGAGATAAATTTTGAAAATTATGGCAAGATAAGGTTGCCTGCAAAATCACAGGTTGTTCTTGTTCCAATAAATGAACTGGCAAAAAATCTAAACGAGTTCCCGCTTATCTATAATAATGAGACCGGAATTTATACCTTAAATGGTTCATTCGATATTCCAAATTTTATTGGTGTTTATGAATACCTCTTTGCTCCTACAGTTATAATTAATGGAGTATATGTAACGGTTGTAAAACTGATTTCAATAATTATTACTGTAGATGAGGATGGAACTGCAACCTTTGAGATAAAAAATGAGTAATTAAATTAGAATTCATTCAATTTCTCAATTATTCTGAATTCCTGCAATATATAACAATAAATCCACAAAATTCAAAATTAATGAATCTCTATGTAAATTTGAAAAGAAATTTGCTTTTCAAAAATAGACAACAAACACTCAATTTTTTTATTTTATGATAAATTATTACTAAAATGTTACTTCAGAATCACAAGCCATCTAAACCCTTCCCTGATTCATTCAAACAAAGCACAGTTGACTATTATTCTCATATCTCCTCATATCAAAATTTGTGGTCTTTATTCAAAAAAAACTATAAGTATCTTTAAATAGACTCCTGTCATATATCTCAATAGCATTCATAATAGAACTGACAGGGGTTTTAATTCAATGACTGAAAATTCGGATATAGTCTATAAAAACATTTTAGGCTCAGTGGCGGTATCTATCCAGATACTTGATCATAATGGAGTCTTTCTCTATGTAAACAAAGAGACAATCTCTCTCTTTGGTGGAAAAAGTGAAGATGACTTTATCGACAAAATGGTCACAATTATTAGCCCGGCTGTTCAGGAAAATGGAGTGGGCTCAGCAGTTCTTGTCCGTGAAGATGTTAAAAAGGCACTTACTGGTGAGGAAACCAATTTCAGATGGATTCATAAGAAGTTTAATGGTGAAACTTTTCCGGCATTTGTAACACTTAAAAAGATAATATATAATGACAAGGACTGTTTGATGTCAACTGTTGTTGATCTCACGCAACTTGAAAATAAGACCGCCTGGTATGAATCCATTCTTGATGCTGTGCATTTCCCAATTCATGTAACCGATATGGATATGCGATGGACTTACATGAATAAAGCTTTTGAAAAAGTAATTGTTGCGAATAATAAAGCACCTAACAGAAATGCTGCATATGGAATGCCTTGTAATACTGCGGATGCTACAATTTGTAATTCAGAAAAGTGTGGTATTGAACAACTTCGAACCAAAGGCCTTACAGAGAGTTACTTTAACTGGCTTGGAATGGATGGTAAACAGATAACAAAGCCGGTTTATGATGCAAAAGGTAACCAGGTTGGATATGTGGAAATTGTTGAAGATTTAACAGAACATCTATCTATTATCAATTTTCTTAAGTCTGAATTGGACAGACTTACCAAAAACCTTGTAAAGATCGGAGATGGAGATTTCAAACTTGATATGGATATTACACCTGGTAATAAATATACACAGGAAGGCAGAGATGAATTTGCAGTAATTAATAACCATATCATTAACATGCTTAAAAAGATTACAAATGTCATTGAAGATATTGATGAATTGACAGAGCATGTTAAAGAAGGAGATATTAACTTTAAACCAGATGCAACAAAACACAAAGGGGAATACTTTAAAATTATTAATGGCCTGACTGAAGCCATAACTGCAATTTTTGATCCAGTAGTTGAAGGAATGCGGATAGGAAATGAATATGCCAATTATAACTTCAACGAGAGGTTTAATCCGAATGTAAAGGTTAGAGGGGGATGGGTAAATTATAAACAGTCTCTCAATAATATAGGAATTCAGGTTTCAACAGCTCTTTTAAATGTTTCAACCGAGATTAATAAACTTGCAGAGATTGCAAAAAATGCAACTAAAAGTATTGATGAACTAAACGAAGGTGCAAAGATAATTGCACATAATGCAGTAACTGTCAGTTCGAATGCCTGTCAGGGAGAAGATGGCATAAAACAGGTTCTTCGTGCAATGGAAGATCTCTCAATTACTGTAAGTGAAGTATCTCAAAAGGCAGACAAAGTTTCTATCAATGCATCGGAAGCCAATGATTTTTCAAAAAAGGGAATTGAACTTGCAAAGAAATCCGAAATGGCTATTTCCAGGATGACAGAATCTTCTGGAGAAGTTGAAGTTATTGTTAAAGAGATTAATGATCAGATGGCCGAGATTGGTAAGATTGTCAGAGTCATTACAGATATCTCCAACCAGACAAATCTCCTTGCATTGAATGCGGCGATTGAAGCTGCCCGTGCTGGTGAAGCAGGCAGAGGTTTTGCCGTTGTTGCGGCTGAAGTTAAATCTCTTGCACAAGATTCGAGAAATTCCGCTGAAAACATTGAGAATATGATTGCAACTCTTCAGAATAAGACAAGACAGGCAAACACTGCAATGGAGGCCGCAGGAACTGCAATGATTGAAGGTAATACTGCCCTAAAGTCAACTCTTGACTCATTTAGTAATATTGCATCTTCTATTGACGATATCACCCAACATGTTGTAGATGTGGCATCTGCATCCGAAGAACAGGCAGCTTCAGTTGAACAGATTACTGCAAGTGTCACTGAAGTTTCTACAGTTATTCAGAATACCAACCGTGATGCAACAAATTCTGCTGCAGCATCAGAAGAGTCATCAGCATCACTTGAACAGGTTGCAAAAGTTATTAGTAGTGTTGATGATGCTGCAACAGCCATTAACAACGAGATGAATAAATTTAAATTTCAATAATCCCGGGTTATTGGTGATAAGAGATCCTTAAAAGGTCTCTCATAATACTTGTTAAAGTTTTTAGGATCCTATGTTTAATCACTCATTTCACCGATATTGAATCAAAACATCCACTTTTCAAGTCGTGTCATCAATATTACGACTTTTGTAACAATTTTACCCTCAATTCTCAAAGATAATTTCTAAATTCTTCTAATCTCAACTCATGAGACATAAGCACTAAACAAATGATTTGGTTTATTCCCCTCCTCTCCTGGAGCCCACATTCCGCAGACATTTAATCAAAATAATATTTTTTATAGCCAGGTCCCATC
>CAYSSW010000055.1:0-12372 GCA_964434005.1 uncultured Methanospirillum sp. | reverse complement strand
AGAACAACAGGCGTTCCAATGATTGCCACGGTGTCATTCATCAAAACCGCAGCAAAGAAACCGGATAGAAAGATTACAAGTATAATTATTCTAAAAGTATCTATCTCCCCATTACACATGGATTTTTTGAGGATATACCCGGTTATATCCGAAAGAAGTCCTGAACTCCGGATTCCCTCTCCTATTATAAACATTCCGAAGAGGAAGAACATAACATCCAAATCAACTGCAAGGAGTGCATCTTTTGGAGAAATCTCCCCACAAATTAGGGCAAGTAGTGCTCCTATTGTCATTATCTGCCATATTTGAAGAGTATATCTACCAATATGACGAAAGGTAATTGCACCTATTACTACTACAAGGATAATCAAACTTGTCTGCGTGCCTGAACAATTATATCATAAAATGTATAAAAGTGAGGGTAGTTATTCTCCGTATAGGTTAACTCCAAGGTTAAAACTATTGCATCATAAATATAAAAGTGAGCAGATGAACTTTCGTCTTTTATATCTGCTACTCATAGTCTGTCTTATAGTTCCGGCTGTGAGCAGTGTCGAAAATATCATTCCAAAAGAAGGAACGGTCTTTGTCGGAGAGGAAGACCTTGATCTTTCTTACTGTAATGTTAGAGCCGGTGAAGAGATTGCATGGTGGTCTTCAGGTAACCCTGCCGGTGTGCCTGATGCAAGAGCAAAAATTGGTGACGTTCGCAGATTTTATGTAGATCCAACACTTTTTAGTTCACATTCTGGAACATGGTACACCCTCAGCACTAAAGAGACGGTCTTTAAGGTTGAAGAACCCTGGATTCAACTTGAAGTAGTTGAAAATGGGCTTGATTATGATCTTGACTGGATAAAACAGGGTAATCTTATCTCATTTAAGATTTCTACCAACATGTATATAATTAGTGAGAGATCTGGCGCCGCTGGTGTGCCTGTATCAATAAACCTCACTGGTCCTAACAATACTGTACTGACATCAGTAGATTCGCCACAGGGAGAGTTTAATCTGAACAATATCTATGTTTACTACAGCCCATATGACACCGGCGCTGCATGGGAGACTAAAGATGCAAGCAAATACCCTCCTGGCAAATGGCGTGCAATGGCAAAGATAAATGTGAATAATATCTTTGAGAACAACGAAGTTGCCGGATCTACCTATACAGATGACGTGGTCTTCGCTCTTGCCAAGGAAAAACCTGTCAAAGGTGAAGAAGAGAAAGAGAGTGATGAGAATAACAACACTACAGAAGAGGAGAAAGAAGTAACTAAAACTCCAACCGAGACAAAAACTCCAACACCTACACCGACAGTTGTTGTAACATATGAACCTCCCGTGATAACCGAGGTTCCGACAATGATAACCCCTGAACCAATAAAACCGTCTGATGTTAAGTCCGAAGAAACTTCTAAAGCATCCACAAGTTCAAATTCATCTTCTTCATCAGCATATCCACACCCTCCAAAAACTACACCTAAAGAGCAGCCTCTTCCATATACCCTGATTCTTGCCGCACTTGGAATTTCTGCTCTTGGACTTACATATATACGTAAATAATCCATCTCTTTTTTTTATAATACCGGGATTATGAAGGGTTACCCTGATTATTCTATAGAGCCAAACTGTTATTATGAAACGAGCACTACTTTCGGTGTGGAATAAAGATGGAATAGTTGACCTTGCAAAAGCATTAACCAAAGCAGGAGTTGAGATAATCAGTTCAGGCGGGACTGCAAAAGTCCTCTCTGATAATGGTATCCAGGTAATTGAGGTGTCAGACTATACTGGACACCCTGAAATGATGAATGGCCGGGTAAAAACTCTTGACCCAAAAATTCATGGGGGAATTCTCGGACGGAGAGGTATTGATGATGCTGTAATGAAAGAACACGGCATTGGCCCGATTGACCTTGTTGTTGTCAATCTCTATCCATTTGAAGAGATGGCAAAACAGAACCTCCCAATTGATGAACTGATTGAATTTATCGATATCGGAGGGCCTGCAATGATTAGAGCTGCTGCAAAGAACTATCGTGACGTTGCAGTTGTAATCGATCCTTCAGATTACTCACGGATAATATCTGCTGTTTCCGGAGATCCTCTTTCAGAAGAAGAGAGACTTCATCTCTGCCGTAAGGTCTTTGCAAGAATGTCAGCATATGACGGTGCAATCAGTAATTATCTCTATAATTTGGATGCAACCTTCCCTGAGGTATACTCTGTTCAGTTTAGAAACGGACGTGAACTCAGATATGGTGAAAACCCACATCAAAAAGCTGCTGTTTATGGAGAATCAGGAATTGGTGGGACAACACCTGTTCAGGGAAAGGCGATGTCATACAATAACTATCTTGATGTCAACGCCGCTGTAAACCTTTTAAGTGAATTTGAAGAGTGTGCAGCAGTCATTGTTAAACATAATAATCCATGCGGAGTGGCAACAGCAAACAATGTGCTTGATGCATACCGGGCGGCAAGAGATGTTGATCCAGCATCAGCTTATGGTGGAATTGTATCAGTTAACCGCTGCGTTGACAGCGCACTTGCAAAAGAGATCGTTTCTACCTTTATTGAAGTTTTAATTGCTCCATCCTATGCAGATGGTGTAATGTCAATTCTTGCAACAAAAGAGAACCTTCGTGTTATTACACTGCCTGAAAGAGTAATAGGGGATGAAATCCGGACAATTGACGGGGGAGCTCTTGTTCAGAGAACACCGACTGTTAGAGAAGAGTGGGAAGTCGTTACAGACAGAGACCCATCAGCAAAAGAAGAAGCTGCCATGAAACTTGCAATGAAGATCTGTAAACATGTAAAAAGTAATTCAATCATCTTTGCAGATGCAAACAAGGCAATTGGTATTGGAGCAGGACAGATGAGCAGAGTTGACAGCGCTAAGATTGCTGTAAGTAAAGCTGCTTCATCTCTTAAAGGATCTGTTGTTGCCTCTGATGCATTCCTCCCATTTGCAGATACTCTTGAAGTAGCAGCAGAAGCCGGGGCAACCGCAATGATTCAGCCAGGTGGATCAATCAGGGACAGCGAGGTAATAGCAGAGGCCAATAAGCGCAATATGGCAATGGTCTTTACTGGTACCCGCTACTTCAGACATTAACCTCTTTTTTTATACAATATTACCTGACAGATACACAAATATAGTGGAACTCTGATATCTACAAACAAATGCCTGAGGAGAGCAGAGTAAAAGGCCATTATCCCTTACGTGATCTGATGATTCAGATGGCAAAAAGGGTTGAGGAGGTTGCAAGCGCCGTTGATGAAAGACAGGCAGTAATATTTCTTGACTGTATGCTTATGTCTGAGAGAATCTTTGTAATCGGCGCTGGAAGATCAGGGTTTGTTGCAAAAGCCTATGCCATGAGACTTATGCATCTTGGGTTTGAAGCTTATGTTGTTGGCGAGACTGTAACTCCATCTTTTCATGAGAAGGATACGTTAGTGGCTTTTTCAGGATCAGGTAAAACAAAGTCTATTATTGAAGCATGCGAAATAGCAAAGAAAACCGGAGGCACACTCTGCCTGATAACCGGTGCTGAAATTTCACCTCTGACTAATATTGCAGATCATATTGTGCATCTCAGAACAGAAGGAGACATTTCTCATAATGAATCTGACCACTTTTATCTGCGCCAGTTAAAAGGAGAGCATAGATCAATAAAAAACCCACAGGCACCGATTGGAACACTTTTTGAGACATCAGCAATGGTTTTTAGTGATTCGATAATTTCGGCATTAATTGAGATGAAACACTTTAGCCTTGAAGAGATAAAAGATCGTTATACAAACATGCAGTGATGGAAATGACGGACATTTATGATCTCTGGATTAACAGAATAATCCGATGGTTTGGGGCAATCCCAATTTTTGTATACATTATTGTGGCAATTTTCTTAACAATTATCGCAATTGCCTCGTTAATTATAACCGGTTTTGAGATTTATCTGATGTTCATTGGGGGAGAAACCTCAAGTACCCTTGTTGATATCATTTATTCAATTCTCCTTACGGTTATTATTGTAGAACTCTTTGAGACTGTAACAGTCTATTTACGAACAAAACGTGTTCCGGTAAGGGCTATATTAATTGCAGGTATGACTGCACTTGTAAGACATGTTATTATTCTAAATATTACTGAATTATCTCCTGCTGAAACGTTTGGAATTGCAATTCTTATGGCAGTATTTGTCGGAGGAATTTATCTTTTAAGAGAGGAAGGTTTTCCGATAAAAGGGATATAATCTAAAAAAATTCAAAATTTTCTATAATTAATTACTCATTTTTTAACGCAATGAGGTTACGGACTCCGTTTAGTCTCCAGACTTGAGATCTTTCCTCACTACATATACTATCTGGTCCTTCTGACTGAGAATGTCCAAGCGCTGTAAGAATATTATTTGACAGATGATTGTCTTCTATAAGCTCAAGAAATTGAGCACGGATTAACTTCTTTTCAATTGAATCCAGTACAACTTCAATATATCCCTGAAGGGTTACAAACCTGTAATATGAAAGATCTTCTGCATATTGATCAATCTCAACTGAGACATATGGACATTTTTTGAAGAGTTCTATCTTCTTTCCATACTTTGTAGAAAGGAAATATAGGTGTTTCCCATCAAATATGTACAAAAATGGAGAAATATATGGATATTTATCGCCCTGAAAGGCAATCCTTGCCATAAACCGGTTATGGATGAGTGCATCATACTCATCTTTCTCCATTTTCGGGATCTTTACGATATCCATTATACCTCATATGAGCCGTACAGTTATAATTATTTAGATCTTACCTTTTGAACTTGTGGCAAATGCCGTAGAAATATCCTGAGGTTTTCCGAGGCACATAAGCACATCTCCGGAGTATAATATCTCCTCACCGCCTGGATTTACAATTGTCCTCTCACCTCTCCTGATTGCAACAACCATCACAGAAAACCTGTTTCTCATTGTTGTTTCTGCAAGTGTCTGTCCTGAAAATGACATCTGATCTGTTAATCTTACCATACGAAGATCAATATCAGGCACAAGTATTCGGAGATCTTCAAAGGAATGACTCCGGACATTTGTTCTAAGCATCTGATATCCTGATGCACGAATTTCTGCTACAAAGCGTTCAATCTCATCGGCAGGCACTAAATATTTATAAAGTACTCTTGTAAAAATCTCAACCGAAGTCTCAAACTCTTCAGGAATTACCTCATCAGCACCAAGTTCAAGGAGGTTTTTAACATCACCGACAAACCTTGTTCGTGCAATTATGTAAATTAAAGGATTTACTTCTCTTGCAACCTGAACGACCTGCTGAATGGAGAAAGGATCGTTTACGACCACAACAAGCACTCGAGCTTCACGAATCCCAGCTTTGATGAGCACTTCTTCCTGAACTGCATCTCCATACATTATATGAATTCCGGCTTTTCGCTCAGTTATCACAGTGTCTGGATTCGTCTCGATTACTCTAAATGGAACACCGGCAATATTTGCAGACTTTGCCACATTTCGCCCATTTAGCCCGTATCCTACGATTATTATATGATCTTTTAATTTTGTGTGAACTTCAGCAATGTCATCAACTCCCCGCGGCTGACAAATTTTTTCAAACGGTCTTGAAAGACTTGGAATAAACCGACCTGAGGTTATCAGAAGTAGTGGTGAGATGACCATTGTAATTACTGATACATTCAAAAAGATCATGTATTCAGTTGATGTCAAAAGATGAGCGGTATAGCCGGTTGCGGCAAGAATGAATGAAAACTCTCCTACCTGGCTTAACGCAAAACCTGTAAGCACTGATCCTCTTGCCGGAAGTCTTGTTATTAGTGCTGCAATTGTTCCGGTAAGGTATTTTATAAAAATAATTCCAAAAGCGGCTAAAATAATTAGTTCAAAGTGACTGAACAGAGATGATAGATCAAAGATCATTCCAATTGATATAAAGAAGAAACTTGCAAACAGGTCTCGAAATGGGATTACATTATACATTGCATGGCTGCTGTATTCAGATTCTGATATGATTAACCCTGCAAGGAATGCACCAAGTGCCATTGAAAGTCCGATTTCTGATGTGAGATAAGCAACGACCAGACAGGTTCCAAGAACGATGAAAAGAAACATCTCCCTGTTACGAAGTCTTACAGCATATGTTAAAAGAGGAGGAATTACATATTTTGCAGCAAGAAGAACACCTACAAAAAGTAATATCCCACCTCCGATTAGTTTTACAGGCGAAATGTCTGATGAATCGCTTCCTGACAGAAGGGGAGTTATCATCACCATTGGAATTACAATTAAATCCTGAAAGATTAGTATACCAAGCGTTGCTTTTCCATAAGGCGATTCAACCTCTTTCCTGTCGGCAAGCACTTTCATGACAATTGCAGTAGATGAAAGGGAGACAAGCATACCCCAAAAACAAGCCTTATTGAGGGGTACACCGGCTGCCATTGTAGCAATTACGATTATTCCAATCGTTAGTCCAACCTGGACTGATCCACCTATAAGAACAAAACGTTTACTCTTTAGGATATTGCTTATTGAATATTCAAGTCCTATTGTAAAGAGAAGAAAGATCACTCCAAGTTCAGCGAAAAGATCAATTGATTGTTCATTTGTGACTATTCCAAGACAGGATGGTCCAACAATAATTCCTGCAAGTATGAAAGCAATGACTGACGGGATCTTTACACGATAAAGAACAATAAGTAATATTACAGATATGAGTAATATCACAACAATATCGGTGAACAGAGATGCGAACTCTACTTCCATGTATACATATAAATTATCTTTGAAAAGGGTTAATAGTTAAGGTCAGGATATGATAACCGCAGGAGCCATGGATATTGGGGCCACAAATACCCGTATAGGGCTTATTACTAAGTCAGGAGAGATTCGGAGTTTTGCATCTTTTCCAACTGATGTTAAAGACAAGGATTCAATAATTCTTTCTGCTATAGAATGCCTGAAAAAATTGTGTAGTAGTTCTCATATTGATATTCCCTCCAGGGTGGGGGTTTCGGTTGCAAGTCCTGTAAATATTCATAAGGGAACAATAGAAAATCCTCCAAATATCCCTTTTGAAAAGATTCCTGTTGCAAATATCCTTTATCATGAATTGAAATGTAAAGTTTCGCTCCTAAATGATTGTTCGGCTGCTGTATATGCAGAAAGTAATGTTGGAACTGGAAAAGATTTTGATCCCGTTATCTATATTACCATATCAACAGGTATTGGAAGCGGGATATATACTAATGGTCAAATCCTTCTTGGGAGAGATGGTAATGCAGGTGAGATTGGTCACTTTTTTGTGGATAGTTCATATCTTCTTCCATGCAATTGTGGAGGATGTGGACATTTTGAAGCATATGCATCTGGAAATATGATTCCGTACTTTTTTTATGAATGGTGCAGGAGGAAAAGTGTTGATCTGAAAGAGACCCTCTCTGCTGATGATATTCTTAATTCTGCCCTTAATTCTGCCCTTGAGGGAGAGCCGGTATTCAGTTCATTTCTTGATTTTCTTGTGACAATTTATGCAAGGGCTTTTTCATCTGTAATTGATGCATATGATCCTGAAATTCTAATCCTTGACGGCCCTGTTATAAGAGAGCATTCTGATATCATTCCCCTGATTAAAGAGAAGATTGATGGATATCTCCCATTACCTGAAATAAAACTTTCAATGCTTGATGGAAAAGCTTCACTTATTGGTGCAGGTCTTGCTGTGCTTAATGGAATTTCCATAACCGGTAGGTGAGACGTGAAATTTGAGGCTGTTTTAATTATCGTCCTTCTTGCTATGCCATGTGTCTGTGAACCACAGGGAGAACTTTTTATTGCTGTTTATGCCGCCGGAAATACCCTTGAAAGCTCATATGGTCTTATTTCCGATGATATTTCATCGATGATATCAGGGATTAACTCTTCATTTAATTCGTCACTTGAACTTGTGGTTGCATATGGTGGAGCAGATAAGACCGGCTGGAAGGGGATTACTGTTGCCTCTTCAGAGGATCTGAAAGAAGATCTTTCTGACGGGGTTTTAGGGAACGGTGAAAATTATACTGTTAGAAATAGTTCGGCTGATATGGGAGATGGCAGAGTGCTTGGAGATTATCTTACTTTTATCAGGGAGAGTTACAATTATAACAGAATTTTTTTAATTCTTATTGGACATGGTGAGGCATATACCGGTCTTCTCCCTGATGAAAACTATAATGATGATTCTCTGACTATTAGTGAACTTGTTTCAGCGCTTAACACCGGAGGTCTTAACCCGGATCTGATTGTTTTTGATTCATGTCTTATGAGCGGTATTGAGGTTGCATCTTCACTTTCAGGTTATGCAGATTATATGATTGCCGGTGAAGAGTCTGAACCTGCTGAGGGTTTAGGGTACGAACCATGGATCAGATATCTTGCGAAGTATCCACTTGCAGATCACAAGGATCATGCTACTGTGCTTATGGAGGATTTTATGAAAAATCCACATCAGGGAAAAACTTTAAGCCTTCTTGACCTCTCAAAAACTGTGGAGGTTACACGAAATCTTGAAATATTGTCACGGGATCTTGAAAAGACTCCTGATAATCCAGATCTTATAAAGAGTGTCTACACTGCTATAATGTCCACGCAGCAGTTTGGACGTAACGCTGATGGAACTCTTGAAGAGGCCACACTTGATCTTTATGATCTGATGTTAAAGTTATCTGACGAATTACCATACTTTTCTGATGTCTGCAATAATGTGATTGAGGCTATTGATGAACTTGTGGTTCTGGAAGTTCATGATGAGACTGTTCCTGATGCACATGGGATCTCTATTCTTTCACCGGTGCTGATTAATTCTGATTTTTATAATTATTACAGGGAAGAAGCTATGACAACGCCGGCCTGGAACAGGTTTATTGACAGGTATCTGAAAACTTGAGAATAATGGAAGTTTTTTTGAAATTATTTAGAATAATCAGGCGTCAGACCTATTAGAACTATCCAGAATAATGCAGATATAACATTTTCACCAAGTCCAGGAGCCTCATGCCTGCTTAATTATGTTCACCAGAATCCATTGGTTGTGTGCAATGTGAGTTCTGATGATATGGAATCACTTGGATTTAATTATTGGACGATCTCCAATTAAACATATATTTTTATGAATCTTTATGCTTTATACATATAAACAAAAGGTCAATCATGACTTCATTACTCATAACTCATCCTTCTCTGTCTTTTCATGGTGGTGCAGAACTGGTAATTACAGAATTCTGTAGATATCTTGCTGCCCATAATATTCCACATGATGTCCTTACAACCGAAGTGTGTGATGAAATCAAAGAATTGACACCCAAAACCAACTATATCACCATTCCTCCTTCATGGAATGCAAAATTTCAGACTGGAACTGCTTACTCATTCTGCAATTACCTAAAAACTCATTCAAATTGGGATGTGATAAACTCTCATAATTATCCATCACATCTGGCAGCGGCATCGTCTAAAATGCCATCCGTCTGGCTATGTAATGAACCTACTGCATATCACATACAATATGACGGAATCAAACATTTTTCTGATTTTGCAAAAAAGAGTCTCCTTATTGGAGAGAAATATGTTGTAAAACATAAAATTGAAGAGGTAGTAGTCGCAGATCAGTTTAACTATAACCGTTTTTGTGGAATTTATAACAGATCTCCTCATATTATCCAATATGGAATCAATTATGACTTTTTTTCATCTGGGAACAGAGGGATGGCATATAATAAATACCAACTTGAGGACAAATTTGTACTGCTTCAAGTTGGGCTATTCACACCTTTGAAAAATCAGATGGATAGTGTCAGGTGTCTTGAAGTAATTCTTCAAACAGAACCCTCTGCTGTTTTGATTCTTGCCGGAATGGGAGGAACTCCATATGAACAGAAAGTTAGGGAATATGTAACTGCACATAACCTGAATAATAAGGTTATATTTACAGGCAATATCACAAGAGATGAAATTCGAAGTCTCTACAAGGCCGCCGATATTGCGCTGTTTCCAGTAAAATCTCAGGGTAGCTGGCTCTCACCTTTTGAGGCACTATGTGCTGGTACCCCTGTTATTGTATCTCCTGAAATTACATCATCATCACTTATTCATGAGAATGAAATTGGTATAATTTCCAATAATTACCCTGAAACTGTGAAAGAGATGATAAAAAATTACTCCAAGTATAAGAATCGGGCGAAAATTGGGCAACAGTGGGTGAGAGAAAACCTGAAATGGGAATTATTCTGCAAAGCAATGTTTGAACAGTGTGAATCTGTGGTACATAGATAATATACAATGGGAACTATAATAGTTAGATTGATCAATCTATATTCTTAACCAATAAAAAGGGAATAATTATGAAGATATTAGTAACAGGAGGATGTGGATTTCTTGGCTCTCATATCTGTGAATATTATAGAGCAAATGGAGATGAAGTAACAGCATTTGACACATTTACAAAATTTGAATTGGCAAGAACAGGATATCAAATTGAAGGTGCAAGGACCTTTAATTCTGATTATCTTCGTTCGATAGGTGTGAACATCATCAAAGGTGATGTAAGAGATTCTTCTGAGGTTATGCAGGCTTGCAAAGGCTGTGATTTTATTGCTCATACGGCTGCTCAGCCCGCTATGACAATTGCTATTGAAAACCCTGAACTTGATATCTGTTCAAATGTAAATGGAACCTTTAATGTCCTTAATGCAGCTCGAAAGTATGATCTGCCTATTGTTTCATGTTCAAGTATCCATGTTTATGGAAATGGTCTAAACTCATCCCTCACTGAAGAAAAAACCCGATTTTCACGTGATCCGCCCGCAATTGATGAATCATATCCGGTAATGACAGGAAAACTCTCACCACTTCATTCATCCAAACGTGCAGCTGAATTATACCTTCAGGCATTTACTGATACTTATGGATTAAAAGCCGCAACTTTCAGACTTTCTGGAATGTATGGACCAAGACAATTCGGAGGAGAGGACCATGGCTGGGTTGCGAATTTTGCTATCAGGACAGTCTTGGGTTTACCAATAAAAGTTTTTGGAACTGACAAACAAGTTCGTGATATTTTATACGCAACAGATGCATCTCGTGCCTTTGATGCTTTTTATAAACATCAACACCCAGGGATTTATAATATTGGGGGTGGAGAAAAAACCGCAATTTCTATTATTGAATGTTTAGAGTTAATCTCAAAATTTTCGGGTAAAAGTCAGAATAAATCAATGGAACCTGCTCGTCATGGTGACTTATGGTACTTTGTTTCAGACATTACAAAGGCAAAAAAACAGCTCAATTGGGAACCTACTGTTGTTCCAGAAGAAGGTGTGTTTAACTTAGTTAAATGGATAGAATCTGTCAGACAACTCTTTGGTTAAAACTATGAAAGCATTAATCCTTGCCGGAGGGCGTGGTTCTCGTCTTCTTGAGAGAACAGATTGTACAAATAAATGTCTGCTAGACTTAAATGGTAAACCAGTCATTGAATATAACCTTGATAGAGCAGTAGAGGCCTCTGTTGATGAAATAATACTACTTGTAGGACACTGCGCAGAACAGATTATAAACAAATATGGTACTCTTTATAAAAATACAAGAATTAAGTATGTAATACAATGGGAACAGAAAGGTCTTGTTCATGCTATTGATACCTGCACAGAGGCTCTGCAAAACGACGACTTTTTCCTTTTACTTGGAGATGAAGTCCTAATTAACACAAAAATTCCACAGATGCTTGAGGAGTTCAGGAAGAAATCAACTTTTGTTTTATGTGGAATTGTTCATCAACCTGATAATAAAAAGATATCCCGAACATATACAGTACTCTCCGGTGAAAATGATAGGATTTTTCGACTTATTGAAAAACCATCAAATGTTATTGGTGATATTCAGGGAACCGGGCACTGCCTTTTTAATCATGAAATTATTAGTTACATAAATAGAACCCCCATTCATCCTGTAAGAGGAGAAAAGGAACTTCCAGATCTTATACAATGTGCTGTTGATGATGGAAAATTTGTCTCGATGTTTGAAATTGCAGAAAAATATACAAATATCAATTATAAGGATGATCTTGAGGAAGCGTTAAGGTTTTTCTGACTATGAAAATTGGAATTATTACCGGCAATTTAGGAGAGACGCGAACCGGAATAGATAATTATATTTATAATTTGATAAATCAGATAAAAAAAGATCATGATGTCACAATAATCAGACCTCCAGATGGAATTGATATTCCTGGTTGTGACACAATAGTTATCAAGAGGCTGTTGCTTTACAGTCATACACAGTATTCCGGTAAAGTACTTTTTTGGA
>CAYSSW010000054.1:0-12863 GCA_964434005.1 uncultured Methanospirillum sp. | reverse complement strand
ATCCACCTGAAAATTAGGGTCAAAAGAATTATTGAAGATTTAATAAATTTTTCCTGCATATACTTATCGTTATGTGTTCTGGGAATCAAGGGTTCAATAAATAGGTATGACTAATTATTCAATGCGCTTATATAATGGTGACATATATTAAATCAACAATATGCATCAATATGGCACATGTATAAAATTACCTTTCAAAAATTTTAATTAATGAAAATAAGTGGATATATTAAATATTTCTTCATTTAATATATTAACTTCGAATATGATTGACTTTTTGAATAAGTATGATCTCTTTTATACACATAATAACAGAAAAATAGTATTATGATATTATATTGAAATGTAGACAAAATTAATTTTTAACCAATTTCCCAAGTTTTCCCACAACCCTCTCAACCTGAGTTACAGCGGTTCCGATATATTCAGTCGGTGAGAGAAGTCTACTAATGTCACTTTCAGATAAATATTTAGTAATTTCAGCAGAACCAGAAAGAAGTTCAACCATTGACTTTTTCTCTTTTAAGGCTATCATGCTGTTCATTCGAATAATCTCGTGGGCATCCTGACGAGCCATACCTTTCTTTGTAAGCTCTATCATTACAGATTCTGCCATATTTATGCCATGCAGGAAATTAAGATTATCAGAAATCCTGTCTTCTTTTATCACTAGACCAGTAAGCACAGAGATCATAACATTTATAATATGATCAGCAAGGATTGTAGCCTCCGGGAATAAAATTCTCTCAGGTGAGGAATTAGTTAGATCTCTCTCATCCCAAAGAGTATTATTAGCAAAAGCAGGTTCAATGGAAGATCGAACAATTCTTGCAAGCCCACAGACCTGCTCACTTTTAATTGGATTTCTCTTATGAGGCATTGTAGAAGAACCAACCTGATTCTTACCAAAAGCCTCTTCTACTTCACCAATTTCTGTCCGTTGAAGGGAGCGAATCTCAACCCCAATCTTATCAAGGGTAGTTGACACATTCCCAAGAAAACAAAAGTATTCTGCATATCTGTCACGCTGGATAATCTGATTTGAAACATCTACCGCATTAAGTCCTAGAATCTCCATCATCTTTTCCTGTATGATGATACCTTTATCTCCAAGTGCTGCCTGAGTCCCGACAGCTCCAGTTAACTGTCCTACACAAATCCGTGGTTTTAACTGATTTAATCTCTCGATGTGCCTTCCAACTTCACTTGCCCAAATTGCAAATCTAAGCCCATATGTTGTCGGAACGCCGTGTTGACCATGAGTCCTGCCAATACAGACCAAATGCTTTGTCTCTTCTGCTCTTTTTAAAAGAACTGCCAGAAGTTTGGATAGTTTTGTTTCAAGAATACTAACTGCCCCGGCAAGTTGAAGTCCGGTTGCAGTATCAAGCATATCATTTGAAGTTGCGCCAAAATGTACCCATCGACCTTCCGGCCCGCAAACTTCAGAGATTGCCTTAACAATTGCCATCATATCATGATGGATCTCATCTTCGATTACTTTTGCACGCCCTAACTCTGCTTTCTCTGCATGTTCTGCAATATTCTTTGCATCAGCTTTCGGGATTACACCGGCATAAGCTTCTGCCAGGGCAAGAGCAGTTTCTGCTTTAACAATGCACTTGAATCGGTGTTCTTCCCCCCAGATCTCTTTCATCTCTGGGGTACCATATCTATACTCAATTGGATGAATTGCCATTATTTACATATTGGCTTTGAATTGTAATATTGTTATTTAGTCTCTTATATCCGAATGATAAATCTTGTCTCAATATTGTTTCCATCGTCATTGATTAGATCTTTAGAGTAAACAAGCACCTAAAACATTTTTCCCATTTTTTTTAATTTCAATTTCAAACCTGACATCCTTTTTTATCTTATCCTGAACAGATTGTTCGTCATGTAATTCAAGACTTTTTGCGGTAAAGAGCTCCTTGAATGATATTACATGAATTTCTCATCTTTTAGAATAAAATTATTGATCATCTATCTGAAGGATTACTCTGTCAATCTTATCCTGAATATATTCAAGTTCGATGATATCTGATATCTAATAATAAAAGGCGGTTAACTTTCCAGATTCATCTTCATTCGGTTTCCATGAAACATTAAAGATTCAAAAATTTTTGAAATCATCTGATTCTTTAGTATTTGTGACATCAGATATCATCACCAGTATTTCATCTTTTATTGGTGAGAAAGCAGAATAATAAAGTTTTTTTCCTGTAACAACACTTGTATATTTTTTATTTGATGGATAAATACTATTTAACAGTTTAATAAATACCTTTCGTCGTTTTTCAGATTCAATTGGAACATCTTCATAAAAGTTATTTAATGTGTCTTTACTTGATCTTTCTTCTCCGAATAATTCTGTAAACTTTGGATTATTATAAATGATATCAAAGTCACATATTTCATCTTTAGTATATTTAGCTTGAAAAAGAATAATTCCATGTTGAAAATGCTCAAAGATTTGATAGATGTGCTTTTCTTTCTCTAAAAGATTGAGTTCTACTTTTTTTCTCATAGAAATGTTTTCTATTAGAATAAAAATATCTCTATTATTTGAAAGATATGTCTTAATATGAGCCCATTTCTCAATAATTGGTATATATATTTCATAACTGATCATATGTTTTGTTTTATATACTCTATTAAATAAAGAAATTAAATCAAAAAGTATTTCAGATTTATCTTTCAGAATCATTCTGAATGAAGTGTTTTTAGGAAGTGTAACTTCAACAAAATTGTCAAAGGCTTCATTTGTGATTTCAAGTGTTGCGTCAATAATATACCCGTTTTTATCTATTATTGGGACAAATTTAGCAATACCATCAGAATTGTTTTCAAATAAATCCAGATACTCTGAATTTTTCTTTATATATAATAAATCATTCTTCTTTCTTATTGTTACATCTTCAACTAATATTGATACTACATTTTTTTCTGAAGAAAAAGCAAAGAAATGAAGCCATTTTTTAGAAACCGTGGAAAAGGTGTCAAAAGTTGCAGTTCCTCCTTTAAGAAGGATTGATTTATATTTGTGAAATCTGTCACTATATCTTGATTCAAATGATGAATATAACTCAGATATAGTTTTTTCTTTTGAATCTTTAAAACCAGTACCTATTTCATATGCTTCATTCGAATTGATGACTCTGAAATTCACAATATTACCATTTAAATCAAATATAGCCTTTAATGAAACAAGACCATAGGGCATTGTGTCAAAGAGTTGCTCATACTTTGTCTGTGTTTTTGAAAGTGAGAGTTCTATTGTTTTTTGAGTTGTAATATCATATATCGCAGAAAATACCACACCCTCTTCAATTGGAGAAGTCATGACATGAAACCATAAATGCATTGGATCACAATAAAAATCTACGATTTGTATAACTTTTGTTTTATCAATTTTTTGAAGATGAGAAAGAATGATAGGAATTTTTTCAGGCATAAAATTAAAAGCATCATTAATACTTCTTCCAACAAGATTATCCAACCAACACATTTTTTGGAATACCAAATTGTGTTTAAGGATTATTGCATCTGATATTCTATCATTTTTATCATAAACAAGTTTATATGTACAACATCCGAAAGACATTTCATCAAAAATATCTGAATATTTTTTTTCTGTCTTTTTTAGAAGCAATTCCGTTTCTTTAATCTTTGTGATATCTTCTAACTGAACTGTAACTATATCAGAGTCTGAAAAGAAAAAAGTGGTATTGAAAAAGTTTCCTGTTTGCTTCCAAAAAATCTCTTGTTTACATGATTTATGAGTACTTATGACGTTTTTTAAAATATCCATAATGAAATTGAACATTTCAGGATCTTCATTAAAGTATTCTTTATAACTTTCTTCAGCAGTTTTTTCTTTCACAATATATTTTTCGAAGTACGGATTTGAGAGAATACTACGGGCATCGATTATTTCACCACTTTTTTCTCGAACCACCTGTATTTTTAGATATCCAAATGGCATACTTGTAAAGAGGTCAGAAAATTGTCTTTCTAACTTTTCAAGTGCCTTTGTTGTATCAACTTTATCAGTTACATCAACAATCTGAATGTGGAATTCATCATTGGTTGATCTGAATATTGATGCCTGAATCAATTTTTGTGTTTTTTCAATGAAAAATTTAAAAGGGGTGGCTTGATCATTATTCAGAATAAAGTAAATTGTATTTAAAAAAAGAGTGACTGTTTCTTTTGTATTTTTAAAAATGAAGCTTGCTAGCTTACCATCAATATTAGTATATCCAATGAGTTCCTCAAACATCTTATTTGCTTTAAGAAATTTATAATCAACAAATTTTCTATTCTCATCAAACAAAATCTGGCATTCTGCAAGGCCAATGATGGTAGATTTATAACCATATTGGACTTTGCACCTATGTAAATGCATCTCTTCGTTTACATCAATGTTATCAATAAATGCAATAATATAATCGTCATCTGGTGAAAAGATATCTAAATTTAACCATTTCCCGTTAGAAGATACACAAATAGTATTAATACTATCTTTAATTTTTTGAGTGACAACCTTTTGAATGATATTAGTGAGAATCGTATTAACTTTAAAAAAATCGAAATCTTTAATTAAAACATCAGTATCTTCTTGTAATGTTCCATTGAATCTCCTCTTAAACTGAATATTGGTCTTAATAATATGAAATCCAATTATCTTAAAATCATTACCATTGTCTCTTATTATCTTACAATAAATAGCAGCACTCTTTAGTTGCTCAAAAAGGCAGGTATAAAGACTCTCGTTGTGAATTATATCATCTAATTTTTTGGGCTTTATCTTATCTTTGAGTTCCATGTTGTCACCCATTCTAATGTCTAATCATTAAATATGTATTATAACCCGGAAACTAATATACACCATATTAAAAAAGGTAGTGTTAACTTATAATTATTTCTATTTCTGTGCTTGAAAGAAGAGAATTATAGCATTAATCTTAGTAGAGCCTGAAATATCCCCTTTCTTAAGATTTCAACTGAGACCGGACTATGTAAATCCTCAACAAGAGATGATAATGGACGTCCGTTAACAAAGAATTCTGAAGAATTATCTGGAATATCTTTTGCAAATGTATTATTGATATAGACAAGTTCAACTCCTGATACGATCATCTCTTTTGAAAGTTCATTCATCATTTTTGATATTGTATCTTCATCTTCAAGAGTTTTACCTTTATGTCGCCATTCTACCTTTAAAACTATTTTTTCGACTTTAATCCCGCATCCTGCACAACTTTCACACTGATCAGGACTGCATCCAGTTCCACTACAATCTTGCATAGTAATAATTTAGCAATCAAAACATATACATTTTGCAGTATTAAAAAAATGAAAAGAAATACATGTGCAGCGGAGTAAGAGAAATTCTCAGGGGTATGGGGGGAGTTAGTTAGAGTGCTGAATTGTTGGATTGGGGGATTTATGCTCTCTCCGTTGTTCTCTGCACATTATAGAAGTCAGCAGATCCACATATAAATGTGAGGCGTGCAGGGTGAAAGTGAAAAATTATTTTTTAATAAATTTTTTTCGAACTTATTTTTCACAGTTTATAAAAATAAAGAAATTACACTCTTCATTATATTTTTATTTACTTTCAAAAATTGATACAATTTTAATCAAATATTTACAGATAAGTAACACTCACAATGACCGAATCGATAATAGGCCATATTGATATGGACTCGTTTTATGCTTCGATTGAAATCCGTGACAATCCTGACCTTATTGGTAAGCCGGTAATTATCGGCGCTGACCCAAAACTTGGGCGTGGAGTTGTAAGTACATGCTCCTATGAATCGAGAAAATCAGGAGTTAAATCAGGAATGCCGATATCTACCGCTTATAGATTGTGTCCAGATGGAATATACATAAAACCTGATATCAAAAAGTATTCTGTTGTTTCAGATTCAATAATGAATGAGATAAGAAAAATTGTACCAGGCATTGAACAGGTAAGTATTGATGAAGCATATCTTGATCTGACTGATTCTGGTTCATATAATAATGCCCGGGAACTTGCGATCACCATTAAAAATGCAATAAAAGAGACCGAGCATCTGACTTCATCTGTTGGGATTGCTCCGTCCCGGAATTATGCAAAGATCGCCTCTGAATATAAAAAACCAGATGGCCTGTTTGTTTTAAAGCCGCAGGATTTAAGGGACTTCTTATTTGCACAACCTGCAAAGAGCATTCCAGGTATTGGAAAACGAGCAGCAACTGTTCTTGCCGGGCATAATATCAACACTATCCATGACCTTGCAATAACTGATATTCAGGTACTTCGTGAGTTAATTGGCTCATATGCTTTAAAGATACATGAAATTGCAATTGGTGCAGACAGAACAGGATTACATGAATCAGAACTTCGAAAATCAATCAGCCGTGAAACAACATATCTAAAAGACACTTCTGATGAAGAAGAATTAATGGCAACACTTGACAATCTTGCGGCGTGTGTACACTATGAACTAATCTCTGATGGTTTTAGATATAGAACTCTTACAATAAAGATAAGATACACAGGTTTTGTAACCGTTAATCAATCCTATTCCATGGCTCATCCAAAAGATTCCCTTGATTCAATTTTACGATCTGAGAAAGTACTTTTTCGTCAAAACTGGACTGGAGAACCTGTAAGACTTATTGGAATCCGGTTATCAGGATTGGTCAATTCTGATCCTGGACAGACAACACTGACAAATTTTTTAGTTTAAACGATCTGATCTTATGACTTGAAATATAAGAATTGATTATTCATATATGAGGATTTTATTATTATGGCAGAGAAAGTGGGGCACTTTGAAAAGGGAAAGTGGGTGGTAGATCCCCCTCAAAGTGAATCTGGTAATACAAATGATACTTCTGAATCTTCGGGCGACCTCTTTAATGAACGATTAAATAAGGCCACAAATAAGATAACTACAGGCTTTAGTGATCTAATAAAGATCGGGCGTGAACTTGTTGGATCAGAGACAGGTAGAGAACATATCGATAAGTCTATTAATAAACAGATGCAGAACGTTGCAACAATCTGTCGAGAATTAAATGAAAAGGCTGACGATATGATCAAACAAATTCGTAAAAGAATTTAAATTAACCCAATTAGATAATAATTTAACATTAATTTCTCATGCCAAAATGGATAGATCTTGGAATCCAGATTATAAATTTGGATTATATCGAAAGATTTGTTGTAGTTGAGGTAACCAAAGATCGAAAGGGTCAGGTTATTGTAGAGAAGGCCATATTAAAAGCGCAGCTTAAAAATGGTGAAAGCGCAAATATAGCTGCCTTTAAAAACCGGACTGATGCAATAACATGGATTAGAACCCGTCTTCGTAATAATGAAGAGAAAGTAATTCAGGTACGTTAATTGGCATTTGATTGACTATCAATCTAACTTTTTTAAAAAGATTTATATTCTGTCCGGTTCGAGTGATTTGCATGAGCAGGATAAATTATGTTCCTCTTGATGTTCCAAAAGGTGTTCAGGAGACCTATATTGAAAATCTCAAATTAATTACGCACGATTCTGGCCGCCTGATGCTCTTTGCCGGTGATCAAAAGATAGAACATCTTAACGATGATTTTTATGGCAGTGGCATCCCTGTTGATGATAATGACCCGGAACATCTCTTTAAAATTGCAAATCAATCTAAAATTGGAGTATTTGCAACACAGATCGGATTAATAGCAAGATATGGAGGAGATTACCTTAATGTCCCATATCTGGTAAAGCTTAATTCTAAAACTCATTTAGTGCCAAAAACACAGAAAGATCCTTTTTCATCGATTATAACTACCGTTGAACAGGTAGTAAAATTTAGAGATATATCTGGACTAAAGATTCCAGCGGTTGGGTATACTATCTATCTTGGATCAGAGTTTGAAGCAAAGATGCTCAAATCTGCTGCACAAATAATCACAGAGGCTCATGCAAATGGATTAGTCACAGTACTCTGGGTATACCCACGGGGAATGGCAGTAAAAGATGAAAAAGACCCTCATCTAATTGCAGGAGCAACAGGTGTTGCAGCATGTCTTGGTTCAGACTTTGTAAAAGTCAATCAACCAAAAAAAGAGGGTATGGCTCCAGCAGAACTCTTATTAGAAGCGACAATATCAGCAGGTCGGACAAAAGTAGTCTGTGCCGGTGGATCAACAGTTGAAGGTGAACAATTCCTGAAACAGCTTTATGATCAGATTCACACCGGTAGGTGCGGTGGGAATGCAACTGGCAGAAACATCCATCAAAAGCCATTAGATGAGGCTGTAAGGATGTGTAATGCAATTTATGCTATTACAGTTGAGGATGCATCAGTTGAAGATGCATTAAAGATCTATAATAAATAGATTATTTTTAATTGCCAATTTTTATTAGTATCTCTTCTAAACTTGGATATCTTGATTCAATACGAAGAGCACTCCCCCCGTTGTCTGTTATTTCTTGAGTTAAAGCATTCAATTCATTAACCGTTAAAGCGGAGTCTGTTAATAATTCTCCAGTTTTAGATTTGTACCAGATATCATATTTTATAGATCCAAATTTTTCACGAAGATCTGTAATAGTTCCATCGATTGCAACTTCTCCCCGCCTCATTATGATGATTTTATCACATATTTCTTCAACCTGGTTCAGATTATGTGCTGAAAGGATGATAGTTTTGCCTGATTTTTTTAGTTCCTTTAAATATTCGATAATAAAACGGGTGGTCATAGGATCAAGACCTGATCCTGGTTCATCATAAATCAGGATTTGTGGGTCATGAAGCAGAGATCTTGCAATAGCAACCTTTCGTTTCATACCCTTCGAGAGATTTCCTGTTCTTTTATCATCATGCACCAGAGATAGGTCTGATAAGAGTTTTTCTTCTCTCTCAAGAATTTTCTTTTGAGACATTCCATATAATTCTCCAAAAAAGTGTAGATAGTCAGGAACAGTCATATTTTCATACAATCTTGATTCTTCCGGGAGATATCCGGATATTTGTTTTAATTCATTTGAATCTTTAATTATATCAATGCCATTTATAAAAATAGTGCCTTTTTCAGGTTTAATTAGTCCGGACATAATCTTTAGAAGAGTGGTCTTGCCTGCACCATTATGCCCGATAATTCCTGTTATTTCCCCCTTATTGAGATTGAATGACACATTTGAAAGTGCTTTTACCTTTCCATAAATTTTAGAGAGATTTTTGGCCTCAATCATCATTTGATTAATGTTTCTATTCTAAAAAAGGCTTTTGATATATCCATTGATCTTTTATAGATATGGAGTATAACTTTCAGTATGGGTATGACAGGGCAGCTCATCATAATAGCAAAGTATGAGATAAAGCGATTCTCATCTACTATGAGCAGGGATATGATACCCTTAGTAATAGTTTTAACTATTCTGTTTGTACTAGTCAGTGCTTATACTACAACATCCGGGCTTCATCTTCAGGATAATATCTATAAAATAGGAATTGACAGCCCAAAATATGAAGATATTGTTGGAAACGACCCTCGATATGTAGTATCTGATATATCTGATTCCAGATATTATGCTTTACCTGATCTTGATGCTGCAATTATTGATGGATCCATAGAGCGTTCAAGAGGCATAAAATCCGAATCTGCTCAAAAAAGTCTTGAAAACGATTATCAGTCATATCTCGATAAAATATACCGACAGCAAACCGACCTTTTTGCATCATATCCTGTATGGGTAACAACCGATACTGTAACAGCAGAACTTGACTTTCTTGCAACACAGTCAGGAATCGGAATATTAAATTCAAATAATATAGATATTGAGCCTCCGGTACCTGAAAGAATTATTGAATACATAGACTCTGAAACTAAGCTTCCTGAAATAACTGAACTCCGAAATTCACTTGAACTTCAAAATGGACAAGAAAAGGTTACAAAAAGATATACCGATCTTTTATCTAGTGAAGAGAATATAATGGGAGATTATCGTGTGCCGTCCCTGATCTCTCCGCCTCTGCCGTTTGACACAATAATTTTCATTTTTATATTCATATTTCCTTTATATTTCACATCACAGTTCTTTATGATGAGTATAATGAATGAAAGGACTCTTCGTCAGGGCGAAGCACTAATAGCAGCACCAGTAAATCCCTTTACAGTAATTTTCGGTAAAATGCTTCCATACTTTTTTGGAATGTTTGTGATAGTAATAATTCTCATGTTCTGGATTAAGGCTCCATTAACCGCCCTTCCTCCTCTTATCCCGGTAATTCTTTTTTTCCTTGCTTTTGCTTTGTTTATCGGCATGATTGCGGGTAGTTATCGTGAACTCTCTTTTATTTCAATCTTTTTTTCGACAATAGCAACATCTTATCTATTCTTCCCATCTATTTTTGCAAATGTTCATATTGTAAGTCTGTTGTCACCTGTGACGCTTGTTATTTATTCAATTGACGGGACAGGCTATTCAGCCACTGACTATATGTATTCTACTTCCCTTTTCTTCATGGTAAGTCTGATCCTGTTTATAATATGCATTCGAAATTACAATGAGGAACAGTTATTCACAAATCAGGCATTGGTATCAAAACTTGCAGTCTGGATATCATCATTAATCCCCAATAGCCACCCATACATATCATTACTGACAATTACTGCAGTTACTATCCCATTTGTCTTTATGACACAGATGATGGTTCTTGTCCTCTTCTTTAATCTTCCAATGCCAATATCAATTATTCTCATAATGTTTTGTGCCGCGCTTGTAGAAGAAATTGCAAAATCAATTGGATTTGTTGGATTATATAAAAAGAATGGAAATTTATCATATTTTGACCTTATAATTGGTTCAATTTTAATTGGAGCTGGTTTTATTCTCGGAGAAAAACTTCTGTTATTCGTGACATTGTCACAGATTTCTGATTCTATCTTTGGGGAAGCACTCTTTCTCTCAATGGGATATATGATCCTTCCTTTTTTGCTTCATACCATCTGTGTTTTTGTTTCAGGATTTACCCTTAAAAAGGGTGGAAGTTCGTATCTTCCATTTGGGATAATTTTTGCAATGATTATTCACTTAATATATAATTTATATTTACTGGGGGGATTTTTATGAAAAATGACAAACATATTGATAAACTATCAAGGATTCTTGTTATTGCAAAAAAAGAAATCCGGTCTATTCGTGATGAAAAGACAATAATTCTCGCTATATTACTTCAACTCTTTATTGCAATGTTTTCCTCGTTTTTGATGGTCTCACTTTCTGCAATGTATGATCCATCTGCGTATAGAATGATCTCAAATGTAGAAACTATTGGTTATTCTGGAAATGACACTTTATTATTTGAGCTTCTTGAAAGAAACAGGGCGTTTGTCCCATATCATATGGAACCCTCCGTTGCTCTTGGTGCACTTGCGGAAAGAAAACTATCTGCTGTTTTGATTCTATCTGATGTAGATCCCGCTGCAAAAGAGCCTGTTTTAGTGACGATGTATACAATTAAGAATGATATTCAGTCAACTGTTACTGAAGTAGCACTAAAAGAAGTTCTTCTGGAATATGAAGAAATTTTAAGAGATATTAGACAGGATAGATTTGATTTTAAACCTATAAAACTTTCAATTCCGAGACCAGTTAATGGTACTACTTTCTATGAGTTTATTTATGGACTATTAATCCCGCTATTACTCTTTATGCCGGCAATTATTTCAGCAGGACTTGTGATTGACCAGATTACTGAAGAATATCAACAACAGACGATAGACACACTTTTTTCAAGTCCTGTATCGCCGGATGAGATGGTATTTGGAAAAGTACTTGCTTCTTTTATATTGGTTCCTCTTCAGGCTGTACTCTGGCTCTTTCTTCTGACAGTTAACGGAATACAAATTAATGGATTATTTGAGATATTACTCTATGTTACTTTTACATCTGCATTACTAATTCTAATAGCTGCTGCCATTGCTCAATTTTTTTGTGATCGTACTAAAGTTCAATTTATTTTTTCGACTTCTGTAATAATTTTGATTTTACTTGGACTTTCTTTTCAAAATAATCCAATAAATTTAATCGTGATCCTTGCAAGTGGTCTTACTATCGAGAACCAATGGTTAATGATGATTGTTATAATAATGTTATGTGCCATTATGTTTTTTGTGGTCAGGAAGCTTTCTTATTTGAATCGCTGATCTCTTTTCGATATCTTCATCTTTTTATAAAGTAAATGTTATATAATGACATCAATACTACAAGCTAATCTTTCGGAAGGAAAAGTGATCGCAAGTCCATTGTTAAGATTAGTATCCGGGATTATTGATTTAATAGTGATAGCAATAATTGATTTAGTTATTGTTATATATACCGGGACTGGATCAGGTTTTTCGATAATTCCAGTTATTCCGGGTATTGCTGGCCGGGGACTTATAAGTCTTCCAACAGTGTTTCTATTGACAGTTCTTATTGTGCCCTGGCTTTATTATGCTATCCTTGAATCGTCAACAAATCAGGCTACTTTTGGAAAAATGGCTGCAAGAGTAACTGTAACTGATATTAAGGGTAATAGACTTACTTTTACAAGAGCTACATTTCGCCATTTTTGTAAATTTATATCAGTAATTGCTCTGTTTTCAGGTTTCTTTTGTATAATCTATACCAAGTATAATCAGGGCCTTCATGATATTATTGCAGCAACTCTTTGCTGGAATCAGAAACAGATTATTGAATAGAATAATATTAATTAATATTTTAGATATCATCATTTGGTAAGATGCACACAAACGATTAATGATAATTTACTTATATCCTCAACTCCCGAACCTTTAGGCGCATATATTAAAAGCTTTTAAAATAT
>CAYSSW010000053.1:0-13151 GCA_964434005.1 uncultured Methanospirillum sp. | reverse complement strand
CCTGGTTGGCATGTTCGATACTCCGCCGAAGTTCGAATATCATCTCCTTCTCTTTTCCAAGTCTTGACGCCTCAACATTGAGTAGTTCCTCTTTGAGTTCCGGAAGGGTTATCTTCTCCTCTTCGAGAACACCCTTCACCTTCATGCCTGTTATAAGCACTTTAACCCTCAGAACTGCTGTGCACGAAGGTGCTGTGGACGAGAGATTATCATCTTCTCTTTGTTTCCGTCATATATAGAAACTAACCATGCACGTCCACGACGGCCAATGATTGACCCGGTCTTTCCATGAAATCTACGGTTCGGCATACCTTTCTGAATACTTGGTTCACATACGATGTGTACACGCTGTCCGGTTTCAAATTCCTGAATGACACGTGTCACAGGCAGTACGCCACGTGCGCGAAGGTCTTTTTTAAATTTATACCGTGTTTTCTTTCTTGTTCCATTATGAAGTGCCATTCTTCTCGTCTCCTGTTTCCATCCCTTCGACAAAGACAACATCAAGCGTGCTTACACGAGCGGGGATTCCAAGGATCTCTGATAGACTTGGCGTTGTCCGCCCTGAATCGCCAGATATCAGTTCCTTAATATACAGTCCTGCTTCACCGGTTACTTCAATTGCATACAATGCACCTTCCATTCCAACAAAGGCAATTTCAGTTACCATTCGTTCACGGATTTTATCTGCCCTTCGGTGGGCTACTCTGATAGGGGTGCGTTGCTGTATTTTAACTCCGGAAAGTTGTTTTAATGCCGATATAAGGTTATTTTCAGGTACAGTGTCGTCTATATCAACCAGAATCCTGTATTTTTTATGCCCTTTGTAACTCTTTAATGTTTCCACTTCGGAACGTTTACTAAACCGTGGTGTAGTTATGGCCACTCTTCCGGCGGCTGCCTTATTTACGGTCTCTTCGATGGTTTTAAGATCAACAGATCTGATCAGAGGATCAGAGATTTCCATAACAAAAGGTCTTCCAGATCCTGTCATGACCGCATCTATGTCTTCTCTTCCAGCGCCATGAAGAGTAAAGCCTGAAGCCTTGAAAAGTTCAAGTAAAGGTCTTCCAATTAGTTCTTCTACAGAATCGGCATACTGTTTACCGGTGCCATTGCACTTTTCACATCCTGCGCCCCGACATGAACGACATGCCCAATGAGTTTGAGGAATTCCACGTTCATATTTCAAATATCTTGCATAAAAGAAGATAGGTCTGATAGCAATCTCTACAGTTCCCTCTGCGATGTCCATAACAGCCACAACATCCGGATTTTTAAGGTCCATTACAAGATCTGTTACCTGAGATACTGCCTTTCCAACTTCTCTATTTGTTTCAGACTTTAGTGGTTCAGGATCAGCAAGTGAAAGATCACTCCAGATCATCTCTTCAGATTCGGCCATTAAAGGTGGAACCTTTGTTCCCATAACAAAGGTTTTGCATTCAATCTCCTTCACAGCCTCTTTTACCTTCAATGCCCACTCTTCAGTGTTTTCAAAGAAATTGCCACATATCCAGCAGGTGTCCTCCTGTGGTTTATATGGTTCATTTAATTCAAGTGCAGCTGCAATTCTAATTGCTTTTCCGCGCATATCGTTTGAAAGTCCAAATGAACGTTTAGCAACAAGTCTGCCCAGACAGTGATCGCAGATATCGCCATATTCTATAACTTTTTTATATAATTCTGTCAGTTCCATCCTGAGCTCCTTCTATCCAGTTCATTGAGCAGTAATACAATTGCATGATCTGCATGCACTACAGCAGGTCCAAGTGAGTACTTTGGAAGATCCTGCAATAGTATCATCTCTTCAGGTGTAAAGTTTCGATTGTCTGAAAGGATATATGCATCAGGAAGAGGGGAATCTGAATTCCTCTTCCGGACATCAGTTCCATTCTCATCAAGCAGGGCATACTGTCTTTCAGAAATAATGTCTGAAAGCCCACCTTTTTTCACCAAAAGACCTGGCATCACCTCGCGAAAAACCGATCCTAATGGAAATCCAAGTGCAATTTTTATAAATGATGCAATGTTTCGTTCATCTGGACTTAGTTTATTTATCTTATTGCCATTAAACTGCACAATTACTCCTGGTTTTGGCTGTCCCATCAGGAGAACAGTGACCATGACCTCTTTTCGAATTCCATGCGAAAGAAAAAGACCAGATCCTATCGCCCGACAGATAAGATCAAGTCTTCCGGCTTTACCGGAGAGATCATTTAATGAAAATGACCCGTCTGTTGTTGCATTATGCCCAATTATACAAAATGAAATCATCTGATTACAGATTTATTGAACTGGTATCATTATGAATTATTATTACCGGACAACCTTTACAAAAAGGTATCAGCCTTTCTGACAAATCTGTATGTAATGGGTAGTCTGTACCATGGAAAAATAATCCTTCACTGGTGTGATAATTGTCATTGTCCTGTTCTTGGAGAGAGATGTTCATGTGGAAATCCTGCAAGGTCTGTTCCTGTAACACCACCTGGTGATCCACGTCCTGCCTTTCCTGATGATGTTGCCTTTATAAATAAACTTTTTATGGATACTTTTGGAATGGAGGTAATACCTGATGGTCAGGTTGCACTCTTAAACAAAGTGCCTGATAAAGATCGGATGGAAGAGATTGTAGTTGGCGGAGCAGTAATTGGATCAGTCCGATATCGGGCGGCTACCAGAGACTGGGAAGCATTACCTCGTCCTGAAGCTGCATTGATAGCAAGACCAACTAAAAGATTTGTGGTCGTTGATGATGGTGCAGTAAGTTCTATTCGAGATGGCTCAAGTCTTCTTGCGCCTGGATTTGTCAGTTGTGAAGCTTCTATGAAAGTTGGCGATGCTGTATTTATGCTTGATAAATCAGGTGATTGTATTGCTGTTGGGAGATCACGCGCAAATGCAGATGAAGCTGGCATAATGACCCGCGGGCAGATAGTAAAGACAAGAAAAAATATCCCGTCTGTTTACATTGCAGGGCCTGCAACATGGGATGATGTAGTAGAAGCAAATAAAGACCCTCTTGATAAGGCAGAGGCTGCAACCGGTCAGTTCATAGCCGGGTATATTGGAAAATATGAACATCTTTTTCAGAGTGTATCCTATTCAGGTGGAAAAGATAGTCTTGCATCTTTTCTTGTGGTCAAAAATACCTACAAAAAGCTTCCAATCCTTTTCATCGATACAGGCCTTGAATTTCCGTCTACGTATGAAAATGTACGTGAAGTTACTGAAAAATATGAGGTCGAATGTATCAATATCAATACGCACAGTAAATTTTGGGAAGAATTTGAGGAAAGAGGGCCACCAGCAGTGGATGACAGATGGTGTTGTAAAACGGCAAAACTTGAGCCTCTGCGAAGTTATATTGAAGAAAACTATGGAGAGATTCTGTCTTTTGTTGGCCAACGTAAGTATGAATCATATAACCGTATGAAAAATCCAAGGGTGTGGCGGAATTCAAATGTTAAAAACCAGATATGTATGGCACCAATTCACAATTGGACTGCACTTCATGTATGGCTTTATATCTTTCGGGAAAAAGCGCCATACAATGAGATGTACACCCATGGTTTAGATCGTATGGGATGTTATATGTGTCCGGCAAGTGATCTGGCCGTCCTTGAGCGGATACAGGAGAAATGTCCTGATTTATGGGGTGAATGGGCCGGTAAGATGGATGAATGGGGGAAGAAGAATAATCTTCCTGAGGATTGGCTCACATCAGGTGTCTGGAGAAAGAAAGGAGCAGAATAATGATTGCAATCGTCGATTATGGGCTTGGGAATCTTCGAAGTGTTATGAAAGCTCTTGAAAAAGTTGGAGGAACTGTTATCCTTACAAATGAATCTGAAGTAATTGCAGCGGCAGATGCGGTTGTCCTTCCCGGTGTCGGTGCATTTCATGAAGGGATGCAGAGATTATCTCCATTAATAAATGTTCTCAAAGAAACACATGGAAAAAAACCATTTCTTGGAATCTGTCTTGGAATGCAGATGCTAATGGATAATTCTCTTGAACATGGTCATCATGAAGGTCTTGGTTTTATTCCCGGAACTGTCTCTCCCTTTAAGAAGACTCCAGGTTATAAAATTCCTCATATGGGGTGGAATCAGATTCACTTCAGTGCCGATGATCCCCTCTTTGAAGGTCTCACAGATGGAACAGATGTATATTTTGTCCATTCTTTTAGAGCTGATACATCCCCTGAATACACCGCAGCGACTACCGAATATATTACAAAATTTGCTTCGGCGGTAGAGAATGGTTCTACATATGGAACCCAGTTTCATCCCGAAAAAAGTGGAAAGGCAGGATTAAAAATTTTGAAAAACTTTGTGGAAATGATATAAATTTATGGTTCAAGAGCCATCTCAATGGTGGCTTTTAGTTGATTTTCAGTAAATGGTTTTACAATATAGCCTTTTGGACTTGTACTTTTTGCACGTTCAATTACTGCATCATCAAGAATTGAACTGATGTAGACAATTGGAATGTTATATTTCTCCTTTATTTCTTTTGCAAGTTCAATTCCATCCTTATCTCCAGGGAGATTAATGTCCATCAGTATTAGATCTGGTTGGATGGATCCTACCCTCTCCACAACCTCATCACTGTCTTCTGCAAGTCCTGCAACCTGATATCCCATCTCTGTCAGACGCCAGGAGATGAGATCAGCAATTATTGGATTATCTTCCACTATAAATATTGTTTCATCCACCATTTTTCCCCTTTTCTGTGTATGTAACTCAATTTGTTTTTACCGGTATTAAAAAGGTTTTAATAGGTATTATTAAATTAGTATTTTTTCCCTGACTTTCCATCTTATTAATACTCCCTCATCCATCTGATCTATGGAGATCAAATCAAGTTTTGTGAAATCATTCTCAAGAACATTACCAACTCCATCAGCGGGTGTTGGCGCGTCTTTTCCACCGATGATAATATTCCCGATAAACATGGAAAGTTCATCGACAAGATTTTCTTTAAAAAGCGCTGCAATCAGTGTGCCACCACCTTCAACCATTAACCTGTAAATTTTTGCATCGTAAAGTTTTGAGAAAAAATCCTTTAAATCAACGTTTTTTTCACCAGTGACGATAACGATTGCTTTGTTAGATAATTCTTTAATCTTTTCCGGAGAAGCATTGTTGCTAACCCCAATAATTCTCTTACCACTGCCCTTATTGAGTATCTTTGCATCTAATGGTGTTCTTGCCATACTGTCAACAACAATTCTAATTGGATGCTCTGGTTTTCCATCCAAAAGACGTTGGTTTATTCGTTCTTCGGATTTTATGGTAAGTGATGGATTATCGGCAAGAACAGTTCCAATTCCAACCATTATTGCATCTACACCCGATTTTAATTCATCAACCCGTGAAAAATCATTCTTTCCGGAAATTTTTACCTGCCGTCTTTCAATTGTTGATAGTTTTCCATCAGCACTCATTGCAAAGTTTACAATTACATACGGTTTTTGTGACATTATTTTAATTTTAGGGAACGTATTTTTGCTATCTCTTCATCAGCATCTTTGACCTTTACAAGAAAAGTGCCATAACATGGTTTTGTAAAGGGGAAAATGACTGAATTGTTATCTATTGCTATCCTTATCGGAGGAACACCAATAATTCGTATTCCAAAGAGTTCAAAGCCTGGTGGCACATCATATTTTTCAGGAATACCTGACAGATGTTCTCTTGCTTCTTTAAAGGAGATATTTTTCATTAATACTTCATATGGAAGAGATTCTAAGCATCCCATGGTTTTACCTCGTCGATTTTTCGCTTTAATGGCATTGGATTATGAGTTACAGGATCAGAAATGACAGAACACGGAAAAGTAATCTCTTTAACCAAATTATCTGCATTTTCACCGAAAATTATCGCAGTTGTGGGTTTTTCAGTAAGGGCACTAATTGTTGCTGCATAGCTGACACCTGCATCATTATGTACAAAAACATATGAACAGTCAACCATAAGTTTGTGTTCTGCGAGATCATTTATCACCTTATCAAGAATCAGAATTTTTCCTGTATAATGGCCTTCAAAATCTGCAACTTTGATGATATTATCAGCAGAGGGCGTTCCGGCAATTAAAACCTGATGTCCTCTTTTTTTTATCATGCCTGCAGTATAAAGGACAAGGCTTGTCTGAGCCGGTACCTTAGGACATCCCATTACAAGAAGGATAGTTTTGCTGTTATCAGTCATTCTCTCTCCAATATTTAGTTGTGTGATAGTTTTCGTGGTTTGAAAGGTATATCTTTTGGTATTGTTTAGTTTGTTTTAATTCATTACTGACAAGTTGATGTATTATTGAGGGTAAAAGATTGATAATGGTTAGTAGACGAACAATAACCGGGGTATTGGGACTCCTTGTTATCAGTCTTGTACTGATGTCATGGTCATGCATTGCGGAAAAAAATGTTACCCTTCTTCCATGTGGGAATTCTGAATATAATCCAGAGAATCAGTCATGTTGTCAGGGTCAGGTATTTGATGGCCTTCGCTATTCTAAATGTGGTGATACCTGTTATCAGATAGGAATAGAATCTTGTATTAATGGAAAAGTTGGAACATTATCTGATGAAAATAGTTTACCCTGCGGTAATACAACATATGATCCAAACACTCAGTCATGTTGTAATAAGACTGTTTATAACGGCCTTTCATATTCCAGATGTGGAAATACCTGTTATAATCTTGAATCTCAGTCATGTCTTAATGGAAAACCGGTTGATGGTTTTGGATGGGGTAAGTGTGGCGATGGATTCTATGATCCATCAAAACAGTCCTGTTGTCAGGGTAAAATCTATAACGGTACCACCGGATATAGAACATGCGGTGAGAGCTGTTACAATATAAAAAATGAGACCTGTTGCTCTGGGAGTATAGTTGATGGAAAATCTGACTGTGTATCCAGCAAAAACTAACTTCTAACTTTTTTAAAAAGTTTTTTTTATTTTTTATGGTGTTACAGGTACTGCCCATGCCGGTAGTTCAAATGTAATTCCAAGTGCCCAAAGGATGAAAGTGTACATAAATGCTGTTACAAGAAAGATCCCGATAATATTCAGGATAAAACCCGTTTTAACCATATCTTTCATAGTAAGATAACCTGAACTATATGCAACTGCATTTGGTGGGGTTGCCACCGGGAACATAAATGCAAGTGAAGCAGTAAGAGCAGCGGTCAGCATCAGGATTATTGGGTTTATCATAAGTGTTACTGCGGCTACTGCAAGTATTGGCATCATCAGGGATGCAATAGCAGTATTAGATGTAATTTCAGTCAGGAATGAGATAAGTGTTGCAACTAGTATCACTATCAGAAATACATCAAGTATGCTTAAACCTGCAAGGTATTTCACAAGTTCATCTGCAAGTCCTGAGGATATGAACGCTTTTGAAAGACATATTCCTCCACCAAAGAGGATAAGAATTCCCCATGGAATTGTCAGTGCCGCTTCCCAGTTCATAGTATATTCACGGTTTTTGATGTCGACCGGGAGAATGAAGAGAAGGATTGCTCCAAACATGGCAATCGTTGAGTCGTCAATTCCGGGAAAGAGCATATCAAGGCCTGGAATTACAAATGATCCGATATTTTTTGTTGCAGAAAAGATCCACATCAAGGCGACCATAACAAATACAATCAGGGTCCATCCTTCTCCGCGGGTAATTGGACCAAGTTTTTCCATCTCTTCAATGATTACCTCACGACTGTGTGGAAGTCTATCTGGAAGATGTCTAAATGGTCCATATACTAACCAGATCCAGGTAAGTGGAATCATTATTGCTACAAGTGGAATTCCAAATGCCATCCAGTCTACAAATCCAATTGTAGGTGCATCAGGAAAGATGGCTTTTAACTGAGCCAGAAAGATACCATTTGGAGGTGAGCCTATAATTGTTCCAAGGCCACCAATTGAGGCTGCATAAGCTATTGAGATGACAAGTGCCTTTGGAAAATCAAGAACAGGTGATTCTGCTTCACTTCGTGTATGTTTTACTCCAAGTGTTCCAATAATTGCAAAAGCAATAGGAATCATCATCAGAGCAGTTGCACTATTTGAAATCCACATCGAAATAAATGCAGTGGCAAGCATGAATCCAAGAATTATTAGTTTTGGACTTGTACCTGTGTGAAGAATTATATATAATGCGATTCTACGGTGAAGATTCCATCTCTGCATCGAAGCAGCAATGATGAATCCACCAAGAAATAGAAAAATTATCTTATCTGCATATGGAGAAGACGCTGCTGCCGGTGTTAACACTCCAAGTAATTGAAATCCAAATAAGGGGACAAGCGCTGTTGCCGGAATTGGAATTGCCTCTGTTATCCACCAGATTATCATTAGTACAGTGATAGCCGCGGTTGCCTGGATTTCCCACGAAATGAAGAAATTCTGCGGCATTAATAGAATAATTCCACTAATTACCAACCCAAGTATCAGGCACAAAAATTTCCTCATTATCTTACCATTTAGTTTTTGGTGATATAATTCGACCGATTGATAGTCTTCATCAGCCAGTATGATTACAAAAAGTTATGGTGTAAGGGACGAGCTGTTTGCCCATACCGGTAACTCAAAGGATATGCCAAGACATAAGGGTATCAATGTGAACATGAAAAGAACAACTAATGTTATTCCTATGATATTTAGCACAAAACCCGATTTAATGAGATCTTTTATTTCAAGATAACCGGAACTATATGCCACAGCATTTGGAGGTGTGGACACTGGTAGCATGAAGGCAAATGAGGCTGTAATTGCCGCAGTCATCATAAGTATTATTGGATTAATTAAAAGTCCTATTGCAGTTACTGCCATTATCGGCATCATCAGGGATGCAATTGCTGTGTTAGAGGTAACTTCTGTCAATAATGAGACCATTACCGCGACCAGTATGATAATTACAATGATGTTAAACGTTCCAAGTCCTGTCAGGATTTTTACAAGTTCATTTGCAAGTCCTGATGAAATAAATGCCTTGGAAAGACAGATTCCACCGCCAAAGAGGATAAGAATTCCCCATGGAATAGTGAGAGCTGTCTGCCAGTTCATAGTATACTCGTGACCCGTTATGCTGACCGGAAGGATAAATAAAAGAACAGCTCCAAAGATCGCAATTGTTGAATCATCAATTCCCGGGAAGAGCATATCAAGACCTGGGATTGTTATTGGTCCAATTTCCTTTGTAACTGAAAATATCCACATAAATGCCACAAGGATAAAGACTGAAAGGGTCCATTTTTCTCCGACAGACATTGGGCCAAGAGTCTTTAATTCCTGCTCAATTACTTCATGACTGTGTGGAAGCTCTTTTTGGAGTTTTCGATAAGGACCATAGACAAGCCATGCCCAGGTAAGAGGAATGAAGAGCAATACTAATGGAATTCCAAATGCCATCCAGTCTACAAAGCCTATCTGTGGAGCGTCAGGGAAAATTGCAGAGTATTGTGCAACAAATATTCCATTAGGTGGAGATCCAATTATTGTTCCGATTCCTCCAATTGATGCAGCATAAGCAATTGAAATGACAAGAGCCTTTTGAAAATCATTAACTATTGCAGGTTTATTAGGTTGAGAATTATCAATCTCTTTATAATTTTTGTTTTTTCCGGTTATTGTCTGAATAATTGCAAAGGCTATTGGAATCATCATCATTGCTGTTGCAGTATTTGAGATCCAGAGCGATATAAACGCAGTTGCAGCCATGAATCCAAGGATTATAAAACGTGTATTGTTACCTGTTCTCAGGATTATTGAAAGTGCAATTCTTTTGTGCAGATTCCATCTTTGCATGGAGGCTGCAATAATAAAGCCTCCCATAAAAAGAAATATTGTTTTATCTGCATATGGTGCAGAAGCAGCTGCCGGTGTGAGCACTCCTAATAGTGGAAAACCGACAAGAGGGATGAGTGCTGTTGCAGAAATTGGAATGGCTTCTGTTATCCACCAGATGATCATTAGGAGAGTTACAGCAACAGTTGCCTGTATTTCAGGAGTCACAAAGAAATTTACCGGGAGAAGCATAATTATTGCAAAAATTATAAGTCCAAATATTATACAAGGAAAATTCTTCATTAATTATATGTTGAATTCATCGGATAAATTCTGAATGTTTTATCTCGATTATTAATACTGGAGAATTGTAATATGCTTCTCTTCCATTACCTGAAAAAGTTTGAATGGATATTAAAAATCTGATTATTGTAGGGATTTTGCAATAAGGCTTATCAGATTACAGACCGGTTTATCAGTGTGCTCACTGATGTGGAATTCACAGAAAGGACAGATGGTAACAACCATGTCTGCTCCGGTTCTTTCAATCTCTTCTCTTCGGAGTTCTCCAAGAGCTGCTGCTTCATCTGGAAGCCCTGATCTGACACCTCCGCCTGAACCACAACACTGTGAAGGCATCTCCACAAAGTTTTCAACAATACTTTTTAGGAGTGCTCTTGGTTCTTTTGTGATTTGTTGCCCATTTTTAAGGTGACATGGATCATGATAGGTCGCAGTGCCTGAAAGTTTGCTCTGCTTTGGCAGTCCATACTCACAAATGATCTCTGTTACATCTTTTACGACAAATGAAGCATTGCAATCGCGGTAATCATTCTTAAGTGTTGCACCACAACCCGCACACATTGTCATGACCGTCTTTATTCCAAGGCGCTCAAAGGCGTGAATATTTCTCTCTTTTAAGGATGGAACAATTGTAGTCTGACCAGTCCTTATAAGAGGTGATCCACAACAAACCTGATCATGAGGGATAATAAGCCTGATACCTGACTTTTTCATGATGTCGATCAGATCAAATGCGGGTTTTGTCACTCTTGCATTGAGCATACACCCGACAAAAAAACCAACCTCTCCTTTTACTTCTCCATATGGTTCAATAACCTCATCAACTTGAGATAGAAAAGTGTCACCCTTATCAGGGACACTTCTACCGGTTTTTTTGACCTGTTCTTCAACGCTCTTATGAGCAGGAAGAGTAAGTCCATTCCGGTTTGCAATCTCTCTTAACTTTTCAATTGCTTTTCCAGGAGTTTCAATACTTTTTGGACATACTCTGAGACACCTGTTGCAGCTTGTACAGGTAAAAAGCCCTTCTTTGATTACTTTCTCAATATCAAAGTTATTAGCGCGTGGATCAAGAGCAATTCGCATATTTCCACGCATGCCGGTTGGTCCTAAAAAATCTGCGACTTTTATCGCCGGGCAGACCGATACACATGAGAGACATTCAATACAATTTCGAAAAGGCTTAATTGCTGCTATTGTATCATCTGAAGGAATAATACACTTGCATGAAGAGATCCGTGGTATTTTATTTATCCCGGCGACAAGATCCACTTTGAGATCTTTTATCACTGGAAGGTCAAGGGGTTCCACTATCATTCCATCGGTTGCCTCTGTGATACATGCAAGACAGGGTTCTCCATTTACCTTTACACTACAGCTTCCACATTGTCCTGTCTGGCAGCTTTTTCGAAATGTCAGAGTTGGATCAATACTGTTACTAATAACTTCAAGGACATTGAGGACTCTTGCACCTTTTTCAACTTCTATAGTATATGGAACTAATTCTGTGGGTTTTCCGGATTTTGGTGAAGATCTTGAGATCTTTACATTCAGAATCATTCATTCCTCCTTTGAAGAATAACTCCTGAATTGTCTGTCAAAGTATGCCCATAGGGTGAATTCTGATTGTTCCAGTCCTGTTTTATGTCAGTCCTGACGTGGGCACCACGTGATTCAACCCGTGCAAGAGCTGATATTACAATTAGTTTTCCGGTCGTGAGCATATTTTGTGTTGTCATGCAGTCAGCAAGTTCTGCTGGTGTTTCTGCTTTTAATCGCACCTTTTCAAGAGCATTTATTGAGTTTAGTGTCTCTTTTAGTCCACTTTCGGTCCTAAAGATTCCGGCACCCTTCCACATTACATCTCTTAACTCCTGTTTTACGATAGCAGGAAGAGTGTCTCCGTCATTAAATCGTGTAAGTTCCTTGATGATAGTCCCCGCCATTTTTGGAAGCACTTTATCCCGTTCAGGTTCATTACCGGCAAAATGTCCTGCCCGACATCCAAAGACCTGAGTGTCAGCAAGAGCATTTCCTCCAAGCCTGTTAGCTCCATGAACCCCTCCGGATACTTCTCCGCATACAAAAAGACCTGGAAGGGATGTACTACAATCCGGATTCATTCTGACACCACCCATGATATGATGAGCAGTTGGAGCAACTTCCATAGGCTCATTTCTGATATCTACTCCATAATTCATGAATTGTTCAAACATCATAGGCAGACGCTGCATAATCTGTTCATTAGAGAGGTGAGTGACATCAAGATAGACTCCTCCATGTTCTGTTCCACGTCCTTCCATTATCTCGGTTGCACAGGCACGTGCAACAACATCGCGGGTTGAAAGTTCCATCTTAACAGGGTCATATTTTGTCATAAAACGTTCACCAAGAACGTTTTTAAGAATGCCCCCTTCACCCCGGACAGCTTCAGTTACAAGTCTTCCTCTTGCATCCCATGGGTATACAGCCCCGGTTGGGTGAAATTGAACTTCTTCCATGTCGATTAGTTCTGCTCCTGCGCGATAAGCAATTGCATACCCATCTCCAGTACCCCCGGCAGAGTTAGTAGAGATATCATACACTCTTGTTCCGCCACCAGTTGCAAGTATTACAGCATCAGCAAGGAATATTATTGGATTTCCAAAACTGTCAAGCCCTATAGCCCCACAGACCCGGTCGTCATTTTTTAGAAGTTCAATTACAGATATTTCATGACATATTTTCACATTACAGGACGATAATCGCTCCATCAATGTTGACATAATCTCGTGGCCTGTCCTGTCTCCTGCATAACATGTACGTGGAAATTTCTGTCCTCCGAATGGGCGTTGGTTTAGAACCCCTGATGTAACATCAAAAACTGCGCCCCATGCGATAAGATCTGCCATTCGAGAGGGAGCTTCCTCTACAAGTGTCTCAGTATCCTGTCTTGGAATCAGTACATGGCTGTTAACATGGAATTTGTATCCCATAAATTCCTGCTCCCCGGTTATATACTGAAGCGGAATTCTCTCCGTTCTTTTCTTAAGTACCGACTCATATTCCT
>CAYSSW010000052.1:0-13835 GCA_964434005.1 uncultured Methanospirillum sp. | reverse complement strand
CACGGTTCGTGTCGAGCGCAAGTCCGGCAACCAGTACAAGTCCGATGAAGTCGATGTCAAGGTAGAGAAGGGCGATGTTACAGTCGTTGCTTCAGGTGACCAGTCATACTACCTTGGTGAGGAGATTAAGCTCTCAGGTACTAACTCCGAAACCGACATTACCTATCTGTATATAACCGGTCCAAACCTGCCAACATCAGGTGCCATGTTAAAGACCCCACGCACTGAAGTCATCAACGATCAGGTTGCCTCATTCGATCAGGCAGATGTTCAGGATGACGACACTTGGGAATTCAAGTGGCAGACCGCAAACCTTGAGATCGACGCAGGTACCTACACCGTATACGCATCAAGCGCACCACGTGACAAGGAACACCTGAACGATGCTCAGTATGATACCGTCTCACTCGTTATCAAGAAGCCATACATCCAGGCAACTGCTTCAGGCAGTGTTGTCGCAAAGGGTGACAAGCTCTACCTCCGTGGAACTGCAGAAGGCGACCCATCTATGGGTGTAGCAATCTGGATCCTTGGAAAGAACAAGGCACTCTATGCAACAGAGTCTGTTAACGATGATATGTCATTCGAACATGAAATCAAGGGCACTGCAACCAGCACACTCTATGCAGGTCAGTACTTCGTAGTTGTCCAGCACCCAATGTACAACAACGAATTCGATGTCTACCCAGACAATGCAGCAGCCCCACAGTACATCCTTGGTGCATACCCAACCCGTGGCTCTGAAATCTTCAAGCTCGGTGGACAGGGTTCACTTCAGGGTACTGATGCCGCACAGGCACTCTCATCAGCCATGGATTCCGCAATGGTTGACGATATCTACACCAAGCTTCAGTTCCTCGTTGAGGAGCCAAAGATTACTGTTAACCCAATCGGTGAACAGAGTGTAGGTTCCAAGTTTGAGATCAGCGGTACCACCAACCTTGCTTACGACGACAATGACCTGCTTGTTGAGGTAACTTCCTCTTCATTCAAGCCAACCGACAAGAGCCAGAGCGGTGAGTTCAGCGGTGCAACCGGAACTGTCAAGGTCCAGCAGGGCACTGACGGTCTGAACCAGTGGAGCTTTACTGTTGACGCATCTACCTTCAAGCCAGACGAGTACATCGTCCGTGTTTCAGGTGTCACTACCGATGCAGTCGAGACTGCACTGTTCAACGTTGTAGAAGCATCTTCATCAGCACCAGTTGCAGAGGAAACTCCAGCTGAACCTGTTGTAGAAGAAACTCCAGCTGAACCAGTAGTTGAAGAAACAGTTGTAGCAGCAGTCGAAGAACCAGTTGTAGAAAATGCAACTGAAAACGTGACTGAAAACGCTACCACAACTGCATAAATTCAACAAACCAACTTTTTTTTCGTGATTCTCTTATACTTACATCACTAATAAATACAGGTGATTCCGATAGTTAAATGGGCTGGTGGCAAACGCCAGATTCTGCCCGAAATTGTGAAGTCACTTCCAGATTATTGGAATACTTATATTGAACCATTTTCGGGAGGTCTTGCGCTATTTTGTTATCTATCCTCCATTGACAGGATAAATAAAGCGATACTTGCCGATACTAATCCGGAACTTGTAAATCTTTATGTCATTATCAAGACAAACCCAGATGAACTTATAAAAGCTTTGGATTCCTCGTTTTTTGTCAATTCTGAAGAGAAATATTATGAAAACAGGCAAAGATTTAATGATGTCAGGGGCAAGAATGATGAAAAAATTCTTCGATCTGCATGTTTTCTATACCTGAACAAACATTGTTACAATGGTCTATGGCGGGTAAATAATAAAGGAGAGTTTAATGTCCCCTTCGGGAAGTATAAAAATCCAACCATATCAAAACCGCATGAAATCTATTCTCTATCAAAAATATTTGCTAATGCTACAATAATTGAATCAGATTTTGAGGCCATAATTAATATGGCAGAAGAGGGTGATTTTGTCTATTGTGATCCACCGTACCACCCGGTTTCTGTTACTTCACATTTTACTTCATATACTAATGCCGGATTTACAATTGATGACCAGAGACGACTTACAGAGAAGGCCTCTGAAATGAAGTTACAAGGTGTCAATCTTCTATTGTCTAATTCAGATACACCGGTAATACATGAACTCTACAGTTCTTTTAATATAAGAGTAATAAATGCTTCACGAATGATTAATAGTAAGGCTGACAGGAGAAAAGGATCAACTGAAATTCTTGCATCAACTTACGCAGTCTCTGAAAAACAGAAAAATGCTTTGTATATCCCGCAACGAAAATAATTTTTTGAATGAATAGTGTTAATCTTATATTCATTTAGAACAAATTATCAGTCTTTTTATGAATCCATCTCGATTACGAATTCCATTTTGACATGAATTTTATGATTATGAATTCGAATTGATAATGATAAATAATGTTAAACTAAATATCTATTTAATGTCATTGGAACTGTTGGTATTTCTTATCCTGTTTCCATTTTTGATAGCATTTTGCTTGCTTGCTGTTAAAGATGACAGGTTCAGGCGGATTCTTGTAACCGCCGGTTCTCTCATTACAATAATTAGTTCAATTGCTGTTCTTGTGATGTGGCTCAATGGTGGTAAAATTGGTCTCTCAATAGATTACCAATTGGGTTTAGAGCCGATAGGAACTATCCTCTTAGTACTTGAGTTAATTATGGGAGCATACATTCTTTATGCTTCGATAAAGGCCAAAAAGTTACTTCTTGTTGGAGTTACAGTTGTTCAGCTCATCTGTATACTGTTTGTAGAGACACTTTTGGCAAACACCACTTCCGATATTGGAAACCTGATAATTGATGAGCTTTCAATTATTATGGTTCTGATTGTAGGCATAATAGGAGGGCTTATCTGTATATATGCTCTTGGATACATGAAAGATTACCATAGCCATCATCCAGAATACAAAGACAGGAGAGCATGGTTTTTCTTCCTGTTTTTTATCTTTCTTGGCGCAATGTATGGGCTTGTGCTTTCAAATAGCCTGATGCTTCTTTTCTTCTTCTGGGAGATAACATCACTTTGTTCCTTCTTCCTGATAGGATATTCAGGAGAAAAAGAAGCAACGAATAATGCTTTTCGGGCTCTTCTATACAATCAGATTGGAAGCTTTGGATTTATTGCTGCGATCATATATCTACTTATAACAGATCCTACAGGATCATCTGCAACACTTTCAACATTGACTGCCGGTGGAGCGCTGATGCTTATACCTGCTGCTCTTATTGGATTTGCAGGGCTCTCTAAATCTGCACAGTTTCCATTTTCATCCTGGCTTGTTGGAGCAATGGTTGCACCAACGCCTGTTTCAGCACTTCTTCATTCAAGTACGATGGTCAAAGCCGGAGTATATGTAATTTTGCGTTGTGCTCCGGTATATGCTGGAGAACTCACTGGAATGATGATTGCTCTTGCCGGAGGGTTTACTTTCTTAATAGCATCAGCAATTGCTATCTCTGAAAGCAATGCAAAGAAAGTACTTGCTTATTCAACGATAGCAAACCTTGGATTAATTGTAACATGTGCCGGAATTGGAACACCTGGTGCTATCTGGGCTGCAATCTTTTTGATAATCTTCCATGCAGTTGCAAAGTCTCTTCTCTTCCTATCAGTGGGGACGGTTGAGCACCGGATTGGCAGCCGTGATATTGAAGATATGACTGCCCTCATCATCAGAATGCCAAAGATTGGAATAGTCATCCTGATAGGAATTGCAGGAATGTTTCTTGCACCGTTTGGAATGCTCATCTCAAAATGGGCATCTATTCATGCATTTGCGGAAGCACTTCCCCCATATGGTATGATTCTTGTGGTTATTCTTGCCTATGGAAGTGGACTTACTGTCTTCTTCTGGGCAAAGTGGATGGGAAAAATCCTTGCTATCAGAAGTTCTGATGCTCTTGATCCAGTACCTGTCGAAAGGCATGAAGGGGCGGCTCTCTTCCCACTTGCAGGCCTTACAGTGCTTACATGTTTTATCTTCCCGTTGATATCCTCCGTGCTTGTGGAACCATATATTCTTGGAATAACAGGATCTAAAGAGTCATTCCTTTCAGTCTCAACTATTGGTATCATGCTTCTGATGATGGTTGTAATAATCTCTCTTCCGTTGGCTGTTCAAAGAATCGGAAGACCTGAAAGGTTCTCTGATCCATATCTTGGAGGAATTCCTGTAGCTCCTGGTCCTTCATATTCAGGAAGTCTTGCAATCCAGGAACTCACCCTTTCAAACTATTATCTGAAAAACTGGTTTGGTGAGGAGATAATGACAAGATATGGGGTTGTTATATCAATTATTCTGATAATTGCACTGCTTATTGCCGCTGGAGGTGTAATATGAACCTGTTTTTAATGATTATTCTTGCAGTATTGTTTGTAGTTATAGCTCCTATTATTGGAATTCTTATTACCGGATCAGACAGGATTATTACTGCAAGGATTCAGAGAAGAGTCGGTCCTCCATTACTTCAGCCATATTATGATATACGAAAACTTTTTGAAAAGGAGAAAGTAGCTGTTCGGACGACTCAGGGTTTTTTTGTATTTGTAAGCCTTTTGATGATGATCTTTACCGGGATAATCCTGTTTATCGGCGGAGATATCCTGCTTGTAGTCTTTGCCTTAACACTTTCAGATATTCTTTTGATTCTTGGGGCATTTTCTTCATATTCACCTTATGCCCATGTCGGGGCACAGAGAGAACTTCTGATGCTTATGGCAGTCGAACCGATGATAATTATTGCCAGTGTTGGATTTTACGAGGTTTATGGAACATTTTATGTTTCAGAGATGCTTGGAAGTTCATCACTTGCAGTTCTGATGATTCCGGGAGTTCTCATTGGATTTGTATATATTCTAACCTTTAAACTTCGTAAATCTCCTTTTGATATTTCCACCTCTCATCATGCCCATCAGGAGCTTGTAAAAGGACTTACTACAGAATTTGCAGGTCCGATTCTTGGGACTGTAGAGATTTTACATCTATATGAACTTGTGATTCTTCTTGGAATGCTGTACCTGTTCTTTGCAGCAAGTCCAATTCTTGGCGTTGTTGCAATTATTCTCATATATCTTCTTGAGATAATAGTTGATAATGCAACATCGCGTGTAAAGTGGCAGTTAGCGTTTAAAAGCGCCTGGCTTGTAACATTAGTCGCCGGAGCAGGAAACATCATACTCCTTTCAATGTTGTGAAAATCATGCCATATCTTAAACGTTCACCCTGGGTAATGCATTACGATGCTTCAAGTTGTAATGGATGCGATATTGAAGTACTGGCAGCTCTGACCCCGTTATATGATGTCGAGAGGTTTGGGATAATAAATACAGGAAATCCCAAACATGCTGACATTTTATTAATCACCGGCGGGGTTAATGAACAAAATCGTGAGATTGTAAAGACACTTTATGAACAGATGCCTGAACCGAAAGTTGTGGTAGCTCTTGGAATTTGTGCCTGTTCTGGTGGAGTTTTCAGGTCATGCTACAATATTTGTGGAGGTATCAATGAGGTAATTCCTGTTGATGTCTATGTGCCGGGCTGCTCAGTTCGTCCTGAAGCGATTATTGATGGTGTTGTGCAGGCTCTTGGAGTGCTTGAACAGAAATATGCGGCTAAATCTTCAAAATCTACTGTCTCTGTGAATATTGATAAACCGGAGGTAAAGATATGACTAATTCACAATCTATCTCTGATATTACCGAAGATGTCCTGTTAAAAACAGTGCAGAAAAAATGGGATGAAGGAGCAAGACTTGTTGTTATTATCTGTTCAAAAACTGAAGATGGTTTTGAAATTCTCTATACCTTTGAAAAAGAACAGGTTCTTGATACTTTGAGACTGAAAGTCACAGGTAAAGTTGTTCCAAGTATTTCAGGGATCTATCTGTGTGCTTTTTCACATGAGAATGAGATTGCAGATCTCTATGGTCTTACCTTTGATGGTCTTGTCCTGAATTATCAGGGAAGATATCTGATAACATCAGTTCCTCATCCTTTTGGGGAACCGTCCGTTACTGTTAAGAAAGGTGGTGAATCATGAGAACTGTTGTTCCATTTGGGCCTCAGCACCCGGTTCTTCCTGAACCAATTCATCTTGATCTGGTACTTGAAGATGAAAAGGTGGTAGAGGCAGTTCCATCTATCGGGTATGTTCACCGAGGCCTTGAAAAGCTTGTGGAAAAGCGTGATTTTAAGGATTATGTCTTCATTGCTGAGAGAATCTGTGGAATTTGTAGTTTTATCCACAGCGAATGTTATTGTCGTGCTATTGAATCTGTGATGGATATCGAGATTCCACCTCGTGCAAAGTATCTTCGAACTATCTGGTCAGAGTATTCACGTATCCACAGTCATCTGCTCTGGCTTGGATTATATGCAGATTCAATGGGATATGAGAATCTCTTCATGCAGGCATGGAGAATGCGTGAAAAGGTACTTGATGTCTTTGATGCGACAACAGGTGGAAGAGTAATTCAGAGCAGTTCAAAGGTTGGAGGAGTCAGAAAAGATATTACAGCCGAACAGTTTTCTTCGATGAAAGATGGGCTTAAATCCCTGACATCTGAATTTGAGATGCTTCACTCTGTTTTTGGCGGTGATAAGACCATTAAGTCAAGATCAAAGGGAATTGGTCTGCTCTCAAAACAGGATGCATGGAACCTTGGAGGCGTTGGCCCGGTTGCCCGTGCAAGTGGGCTTTCTTTTGATATCAGGCAGACTGGTTATGAGGCATATGGAGATCTTGAGTTTGAGCCTGTGGTGCTTGATAATGGGGATTGTTATGACAGGTGTATGGTCAGGGTAGAAGAACTATTCATGTCTGCGTCACTCATTAGTCAGGCAATAGATAAGATTCCGGATGGCGAGATCGAAGTGAAAGTTAAGGGAAATCCGACCGGGGAATTTTTTGCACGGGCAGAGCAGCCAAGAGGTGAGGTTGTTCACTATATTAAAGCAGGAGGGAAGAAGAATCTGCTTCGTCACCGTGTGAGGACACCGACGATGGCAAATCTTGCACCTCTTGTTTATATGCTTAAAGGCTGTGAGATGGCAGATGTGCCTGTAATTGTTCTATCAATAGATCCATGTATCGGATGTATGGAGCGGTAATTATGAGTTCATTTACCATTTTAAAATCAATAGTAACAGGGCTTATTAAGGGACCAGTAACCCATAGATATCCAGGTGTTCCTGCAAAGAATACTCCATTAACCCGCGGTCATCTTGAAAGTGTGATTGATAACTGTATCTTTTGTGGGCTTTGTTCGATGCACTGTCCTTCAGATTCAATTACTGTGAATAAAGCGGAGAGGACATGGGCACTTAATCAGTTCAGTTGTGTTACTTGTGGAAATTGTGTTGATTATTGTCCGAAAGAATGCCTTCAGATAGTTGTTCCATATATTTCTCCACAGATGAAACCTATCTACATAAATTTAAAGGGTTCGCTGCCTGAAAAAAAAGAATAATGATTAATACATAATTATTCTTTTTTTTATCCAAAGGTGCTTAAGTAAACCATAATCGCTATTACTGGAAGAACCAGATGGATAAGAACAGCGAGTATTTTAGGTGAATTTGTGACCTTGTTATCTTTGTCACTTTTGTTTATTTTTTCCATGTAACATATGTTTGACAAAATGTTATGAATATTTTCCTCATACAAACTTCTAAACCGTTCATTTTACAGAGATTATACTGATGAATGATCAGGTAAGGCTCTTTAACGAGGATTGTGTAACAGGAGCCCGAAAGTATCTGACAGATAATTCGGTTGATCTAATAATTACTGATCCTCCATATGGAATTAATGGAGAAAAGCTTGACAAGCATTATAACCGGAAAGAGTCCTTTGTAGTAGATGGCTATACTGAAATTCCTGAAGAGAAATACGGAAAGTTTTCAAAGGACTGGATATGTGAAGCAGAGAGAGTGCTTCGTCCGGGCGGTTCATTATATATTGTTTCAGGTTATACGAATCTTTTTTATATCCTTTCGGCCCTTCGTGAGACTTCTTTAATTGAGATTAATCATATTATCTGGAAGTATAATTTTGGTGTGTATACGAGTCGGAAATATATCTCTTCACATTATCATATTCTGTTCTATGAAAAACCTGGAAAACATGATAGAGTTTTTAATCTTGAGTCAAGGTTTGGAAGTGATGAGAGAACCGATAGTGGAGGATCATTAAATTATCTTGATAGGGAAGATGTATGGTCAATTAATCGTGAGTATAAGCCCGGGCAGGTTAAGAATAAAAATGAACTTCCGACTGCTCTTTTGAAGAAGATGATTCAATACTCAAGTAATGAGGGTGATTTGGTCTGTGATTTCTTCCTTGGTGGATGCTCTACGGCAAGGGTTGCAACCGGGCTTTCACGAAGGGTTGTTGGATTTGAGATCTCTGAACAGATTTTCAAGGTCAGGAGTCCTGAAATTTATGAACTCACCCCTGGTTTTCTGATGGATACTCTTAATGCTCCAGTGATTAGGGAGAAGAGAGGGCGGCATCACTGGACTGAAGCAGAATTATTGGAAGTTAGGGAGAAGTGCCTTGTTCTTAAGGCAGAAGGGAAAATGAAGAAAGAGATTATCGCTCTACTGATGGAAGAGTATGATTCTGGACGGTTTGCAATAATGGGTGCGATAAAAAAAGCCGGTGGGTGGGATTGATCTTCTTTGATTCTGTATATTTTTTTAATGTAGCCCTTCAGGTTACTTGTCTAATGGTATGAATAATAGTCATATCATACACAGCAGATAAATAACTATAAGGATTTAGGTTATAAGAAAAAAAATTTCCATTAATCAAATCTCAATGAGCTCAAAGTCCATACTACCAAGTCCTAACTTCTCGGCATATTTGAACTGATAAGTTGGATCCATCTTCTCATAAAGCCCGCTAAATTTATCTTCACCGACTCCGCAGTGATTATGAAGTCTTGTTCCAGGCAACCCCTTCTGCTGATTAATTAAGTGCATTGCAGCGGTATCAACAGCTACCGGGTCAGTGGATGCCAAAAAACCAATATCGGGGACAACAGGTGCATCACTCCATGGAACACAGTCACAATCAGGTGTAACAGACATAACAAAATTGATGTATCCTACTTTTTTTTCTTTGCCTGCGACAGCTCCTGCTGCATACTCTGTCATTCGTTCAACAAATAAAGGAACTCCATTATCCCAATCAAAGTTTACTGCCTGATTTGGACAAACCTGAAGACATGCCGAACATCCATAACATATAGACTTATCAACAAAGGCTTTTTTATCTTTTCCGGTAGCACTGATTGCACCAAACGGGCAATTCTCAATACATATCCCACAACCCACACATTCATCCTCATCAACAGTTGCCTGCATTCCCTGATGCTGATCTCTTTTACCAAGAGGAGGAGCACATCCCATTGAAAGGTTTTTGAGTGCTCCACCAAAACCACACATTGCATGAGCTTTTACATGACTCATGACAATCATCGAATCTGCGGATACAATACCGTCAGCGATTTTGACTTTATTGAAGTGTTTGCCTTTTATTGCAACATCCTGATAACAGTTTCCGGTAAGGCCATCGGCAATTATTACCGGAGCATCTACAACATATGGGACAAAGCCATGACGGTGTGCTGCATGAAGATGGCTTACCGCTTCATGCCGGCCTCCAATATACATCGTGTTTGTATCGGTCAGGTAGGGTTTTCCACCGCAGGCCTTGACATCATCAACGACCTGCCTTACAAAGGTTGGTTTGATATAAGTATCATTACCAGGTTCACCAAAATGAAGTTTTATTGCTGTAAGTGCACCGTCAGTAATACAGTTATTTAGTCCTGCTGCCTTAAACAGTGCTGAAATTTTGGTGAGATTGTTCTCTTCTGGTTTTTTGTTTTGAATCGTCGCAAAATAGACCGGACTTGCCATGTAAGAGAATTAGGGAAACATGCTAAAAAAAGTTTTGTATTTAGAAGAGTGATGTTAAAAAAGTGATGTCAGGAGTATACAAAATGCCGGGATTGTAAATAAAGAGAGAAATGTCGAGAGAAAGACTCCTTTTGAAGCAAGTTCAGAGTTTGCTCCATACTCCTCGGCAAGTAAAACTGCATTTGCAGCTACAGGCATTGCTGCAAGAAGAACAGGAATTGCAATAAGCATTGGTGATATGACAAAACTTCGGATTACTATAAAGAGTATTAATGGCAGAATGATTAATCTGAAGAGACTTACTATAAAAATTCGTTTATCGGTGACAATATATGAAACAGGAAGCGTTGCAAGGAGTGCACCGATAACTATCATTGCAAGAGGAGTTGTTGTTCCGCCAATTAATTCTATTGCACCAGATAATGGAGGTGGAATATTCACTTCAAGGAAGAAGAATAAAAGTCCAAGCACTGATGCGAAAAGTCCGGGAGAGATAAGATTTTTTATTGAATCTCTTATGTTTTGCCCTGGTTTTATGAGATATATTCCAATTGTGAAGACTACAAGACTGAAAGGAAGATTTATTAGGGTTACATAAAAATATGAATTTTCACCAAAAGCGGCGTTTGCAATTGGATATCCCATAAATCCAAGGTTTGAAAAGAGAAACATGAATTTTAAGACTCCAGTCTCAAATATTGATCCTGCCATAAACCTGACTACTATCAATGCTGTTATAAGAGCAATTATGTAATAGATTCCTTCGATTACGAAGATCCATTCCATCTCATTCATATGTTCAACAGTCAGAGGGATCTGCATACTGTCGATTATCAGACATGGAAGTAGAATATTTACAAGTAATGATGAAAGTTGAGACAAACCCGGCCGTGTGATAAAATTGATTTTGTATGCTGCATATCCAATACCAATCATCACGAAGAGAGTCAGGATATTTAAAAAAATGGAAGTAAATTCCATCTGATAACCTTTATAGTTTCCAATATTTTTTAGGAATTACAAGTTTAAATGTCGTTCCTTCTCCAAATATGCCAACTTCTGTGATAGCAATATTAGTGATAAAGAGAATCTCCCTGGTAAGGAAGAGCCCAAAACCAGTATTGTGTCCAAACCCTCTCTCAAAAATTTTCTCCTTTTTATCAGGTGGAATACCAGGGCCATTATCTGAAATGTATAACACTCCTTCTCCAGTAGGTAAAGGCTCAAATCTTATGACAAGTACTGTCATTCCTGTCGCATACTTGGCTGCATTATCAAGCAGATTGTAAATAACGCGGTCAAACATCTGATCAGCAAGAATGTGAAGAGAATCACCTGGACTGTAACTGATGATTCCCTCCTGATAATTCAGATCATGTTCTCCTTTTGTAACAATAGTTGAGAGATTTTGCCAGATTGGTTCTGATATTCCCATCTTTTCATATAACCTGGTAAAGAGAATTTGATTTTTAATGTTTTTTGCCGCTTTTTCAGCTCTATTTAGCGAATTTATCTCACAATGATCAGCACCAAGATTATCCTTTATCTTCTCAAGTGATCTCATAATAATTGAGAGTTGATTTAAGATCTCATCTCTTGTGATACCACTTAAGAGTTTTAATTTTGCAGTTGTGGTGGTTAGGGCTTTTTCTATAAAAGATCGTTCTTTAAGTTCATGAGCAAGTAGATCTGTCTTCTTTTGGTTTTGTTCGATTTCAATATTCAGGCTAACAAGCATTTTTTCAATACTGGTTTCAAGTCTTTTAAACTCTATCCCATGAGTGACTCGGATTTTATGGGAAAAATCCCCGTCAGCAATGATTTCTATGTCATCAATCATCTGACTGACTGGATTTATCACAAATTTCTTAATAAAAAATGCAAAACAGAGTATAAAAAGAGAACAAAGAATGGTAAGTGATAAGAAAAATGTGAATGTGCTGGTCTGAATACTGTTAAGTGGAGTTGTGTCATAGGTTACTTCAACTACTTTATCAAGATATTGACCTGATGGAGTATCTGCAACTGCTGATTCTACATAGACATAATAGATACGTTTGTTTTTGTCGGGTAACTCTATGTAGAAATTCTCTTTATCGTTAAAAGCCCGGTTTAGGTATAGCATCCGGTCAGGAAGATCTGAAAGTTCATCTCCATATGTACCATAATCTATGATTCCAGCCCTAGGATCATTTTTGATTATTGCATTCCTTTCAAAGAAGAATACTGATTTAACTGGTTCATCAGCCCCGATATCTGTATTATCGGTTTTAAATAAATTCTCGTATTCCAAAAATGCATTATTTACCATAAGTCCGGTTTCTAAAAGGTACTTGTGGTCTGCTGCAGAAATATAGCCCAATTTCATTGAAATGTTAGAAGATTGACTGTTTGATATCACATCAACTTCACTGTTATTTTGAAGACGAATATTGGTAAGTCTTGATCTGAATTCAGGGATATAAGCGAAATCATATCCGGCAGCACCAGGTTCAGTACTCTTTATTATGGTGTTATTCGCATCAATGATATACAGGTTCATATTATGATTGTATTTCTGGACAAATTCCTCTTTTAGTCTTTCAAGATCGACTAATTCAGGTTCTCCGCCAAGACTTTCAAAGTGTTCGCGATAATCCTGTAAGAGTGACTTTGATATATTGTCATAAATTAAATTGTATCTTGAAATGGCGTGATTATAATGTATCAGAGAATTTGAGATAGTATCGACAACAATTTCTCCTTTAGAAAAAAAATTTTCACTATTCTTATGAATAGTATTATAGGATAGGGTGTGAAACAGAAGGCATATTAAAAGGATTCCAATAGTAACAATAATTATGATATATAATGTGACCTTTGTTTTTTTACCGGATTTTTTATTAGCAATATTTGTCATAAGATTTCCCTCCGGCCTAATATTATGCCTGACAAGTAATGATATTTAATAACTTTGATGTCATATAAACCTTGACAAGATTTTTGTTATCATTGATCAATATTTAATTATTTGAGAGTTTGCTTAAAACTTCATTATATACTTTGTTCCGTTACTTCTGTCAATTGTGACCGTTCCATCAAGTTGTTGCATAAATCCGGCAATTAAGGTCATTCCAAGGCTGCTGCCACCATGTATTCTGGGGTTTATATCTTCTGGGAGCCCTATGCCATCGTCAGAATATACAAGTGTATACATTCCATCGTTTTCAGAGCATTCAATCGATATTAATCCAGTTCTGTCCCCAGGAAATGCATATTTTAAGGAGTTTGTTATCATCTCATTTAAGACAAGGCTACATGGAACAACAACATCAAGATCCATAGTTATCCCTTCTGTATTAACATTTATCTTGATTTTGCCAGATTTGGTACTGTATGTTGATACAAGTTCAATGATTAAATTATCAAGATAATCCGCAAGATTTACTTTTCCGATATTTTTGCCCTGATATGTCTGTTCGTACAAAAGCACCATGGATTTAATTCTGGCCTGACAATCGTTAAGAATTGTTTTCACTTCAGATGATTTACTTGCACGTGATTCCATGAAAAGCATACTTGATATAACCTGAAGATCATTCTTAACACGATGGTGAATTTCATTTAATAAAAGTTCTTTTTCGTGTAAAGATCTTATTATTTCTGCATCATATCGTTCTTTCTCGGTATTATCAATAATTGTTGAACGTGAGTTGATAAAAGTTCCATTCTCATCTACGATTGCTGTTGCGTTGATAATTACCGGGAAGATTGTTCCATCTTTACGAATAAACCTTCCAGGCATATTTAGTCGGCTTCCGGTCCTTACTAATTCTTCAAATCCGGATTTATATTCGGTTATATAATTCTCTGGCATGAAATCAGTAATTATCCCCCCATTTAC
>CAYSSW010000051.1:0-14246 GCA_964434005.1 uncultured Methanospirillum sp. | reverse complement strand
TATTGATTGGTTTATTAGATGATATAATTATTTAATCTTTTAATCCCAACTGGTAGTATATCTTTTTATTATAATTTCTCGATATCATTTATCTCAACATTTTATCTATTGAATAATAGCAGAACAGATATTTTTAAAATTTTTAATTCGAGTAAATATTGGAGTTTAACCGGATTAAAATAGAGACTTTATAGAGATAATTGAGAATATGAGTTTATTCACCGGTGAATAAAGATTAATTAGGATCTGGATATATCTTCTTAATCTCCACAGTTACACTATTACTATCCGTGATTATTATCTCAACCGGGTTTCCAACCGGGACATATATTTCATCAATTAACGGTTTTGGCTGGAAGATACATATAATGCTATCAATCCATCAGAAAAATTAAAATCAACATGTCCGGATAATACAATCGAATTCTTTTTTAACAAGCCAGAATAAATAGAAAGTAGAATGACGAATCAGATTACCGACCTCATCGGTCTTAAAATCTACTCTGAAAACGGAATGTTTGTTGGAGAGGTTGAAGACATAATCCTTGATATAGACTTAAAGAGAATTGAAGCACTGGCTGCTGGTAAACTAAATCCTGAAGTAATGGAAGTAAAGACCCATAAAGGAATAAAAATTCCATTCAGACTTGTAAAAAGCATCTCTGATGTTGTCGTAATCCGCTACATCCCTAATATGTTTCGGGACTCATCTGAATAATCGATACTGTAATCTGAATCATGAAAGAGAGGGAAATATATGCGGGACTTAGGGTACTCCCTCCTTTTTTAATGAGGGTTGATGGGCGCGCCTTTCATCAATTATGTTCAACTTGTAGTTTCAGGCGTCCATATGATGAACGTTTTTCTGATGCAATGATTGAGGCTACAAGAGCAATTATGGCACAGAGCGGTCTTGTTCCACTTTTTGGATACACCTTTTCAGATGAGATAAGCCTATACTTCCATGAAGACTCATTCAATGGCCGGATTGAAAAGATAGATTCTGTCGTGGCCTCATTTATATCAAGTTTTTTTACGATGAAACTTGAACTAAAGATTCCAATCTCATTTGATTCACGAATCATTCCAATGACCGATGATCTGTTAAGCGAATATCTTATATGGCGACAAAATGAGGCCTGGAGAAATCATATTAATGGCATGGCACAGCATGTCCTGCTAAAGACAGGTCTCTCAGGAACAAAAGTTGCAAGAAAACTTGACGGCATAAAAGCATCCGGACTTCATGAGATTTGTCACGAAAATGGAATAAACCCCGTAGATTCTCCTGCATGGCAGAGAAGGGGAATAATTGTCAGAAGGCTTTGTTATGAAAAGGAAGGTTTTAATCCAATAACTAAAACCGCTACAATTGCAAAACGGAGAAAAGTAATAATTGATAAGGATATACCACTTTTTGGAAGCCCTGAAGGGAAAAAGTATATAGCAGATCTTTTAGATCTTTGAAATTCCAATTATCACATTAATTTCTTCAATTTCAAAACCTTTTTCGCTCTGCATAGTCTCTGATATATCATCAGAAGAAATAAGGAGTTCTTTGGCCCTTACTTCTGAAGAGATCAGTTTCTTCCACTCTTCAGAGATAAGAGAATAAATACGCTCATCTTTTATCACAAGTTTCATCCTGATAAACTCATCGACACTTAAGTCAAGTTGTTTTCTCATATCCTGAACACGCCTGATAATCTCTCTTGAATAACCTTCAGCTTCTATATCAGAGGTTAAAGTAATATCAACATAGACAGTGGCATTTGGCATTTCAGCAGAGAAAATATTCTCCGGCATCTTTTGCACAAATGAAATATGTTCATTAGAAAGGACAATCTCCTGTCCTTCTATCTCTGTTATGACTTTATCATTCTTCGCAAGTAGGGATTTAAGCTCAGTACCGTCAGATCCCTCAATAAATGCCTTCACTTTTGGACCAATCTTTCCAAACTGTGGGCCTATCTTCTTCATTACCGGCTCTGCTGTCCAGCCTATCTTATCCCACATCTCTCTGATTACTCTAATCTCTCTTGCATTGGCTCTATCAAGTGCAAGTTCACCCATCTTATGAAGAGCAGTCTCCACATCTTCAGTTTGAGCAACGACAACAATAGTCCCAACCGGCCAGCGAAGCTTACGTTTACCAGCCTGACGTGCATTCTGAACAGTTTCGTCAAAATTCCTGATAATCCCCATCGTCTTTTCAAGATCTGTATTAATTAATCTTGAATCTCCATCAAACCAGTCAAGCATATGAACAGACTGTGGATCACCTTTTAGTTTGAGATTCTGATAAAGAGATTCAGTGATATGCGGACAAAATGGAGCCATTAATCTGCATAATGTCCGGAGAACATAATAAATAGTTTCATATGCATTTATCTTCTCCTTTGAATCTTCTTCAAGCCACATTCTTGGCCTGACTATCTGGACATACCAGCGGGATAAATCTTCAAGAATAAAGTTTAAGAGTGATCTTGTAACTTTGTGAAGATGATACTCCGTCATAGAATCCTTTATTTCAACAGCAACAGAGTTGATACGTGAAATAATCCACCTGTCTTCTACAGGCATCTGACAAAGGGCACGAAAGATATATTCATCTTCATTAATGCCTTTCTGTTCTGAAGCCGGGACAAAGTTGTCAAGAATCATATATGGAAGCGGGAACCGGTAAACATTCCACAAAATGTTTATGGTTCGGTTAACGGTTGAGACATTATCCCAGTTAAACCTGAGATCTTCCCATGGTGCAGAGGTTGACAACACATAAATACGGAGAACATCAATTCCAAATTTACCAACAACCTCTTCAGGTGCAACAACATTTCCAAGACTTTTACTCATCTTTCGGCCTTCATTGTCAAGTGAAAAACCATGCATAAGTACATTCTTGTATGGAGATCTTCCAAAAGCAATAGTTGAAGCACCAAGTTGTGAATAGAACCAGCCTCTTGTCTGATCCTGCCCTTCACAGATAAAATCCGCAGGCCATAACTCATCAAACTTATCAGTCTTTCCAGGAAAACCAATAGTTGCCCATGAAGCCATTGCAGAGTCAAACCAGACATCAAAGATATCATCAACCCTCTTCATTTGATGTCCACAATCGCAGGGAATTGTAACATTATCAACATAAGGTCTGTGTGGATCAGTAAGATTTGTCCCAGCTGCTTCGTTTAATTCTGCAATTGTTCCAATAACACGCCGCTTTCCACAGGCAGGACATTGCCATACAGGAATTGGAATACCCCAGTAACGCTGTCTTGAAATACACCAGTCACGTGCATCTGCGACAAAATCATGGAATCTTGCATTTCCTGCCCAGTCCGGATACCAGTTTGTTGCCTTAATTTCGGCCATCATCTGGTCTTTTATCTTTGGAACCGAAAGGAACCATTGCTCTGTTGCACGATAAATGATAGGGGTTTTACATCTCCAGCAGTGTCCATATCTGTGAGTAATCTTCTTTTTGGCAAGCAGGTGATCCCCAAGATCAGTAAGAATCTGTTCATCAGCTTCTTTTACATAAATACCAAAATATTTCCCTCCGGCCTCACTGTAACGGCCGTCACCATTAACCGGACAGAACATCTCTAAACCTTCCTTAACTCCAAGGAGGTAATCATCCCAACCATGTCCGGGAGCGATATGAACCATTCCACTGTTATCCATCTCAACAAAGTCGGCAGCTACCACTTTGTGATCAATCTCTTTCTGGCGTGGCACAAGTTCTGCAAGTGGGGATATATATTTTGTTCCTATTAATTCCTGACCGGTTTTAGTTTCTATTATTGAATAATCCTGATATTTTCCTTTTTTAAGGACATCTTCAACAAGATCTTTCGCAAGCCAGAGAAATTCGCTTACTCCATCCTTTTCAGCCTTTACTTTAGCATAGATAAAATTTTTATCTACAGCCACTGCAACGTTTGCCGGGAGAGTCCATGGAGTAGTCGTCCATATAACAAGATATTCTGAATCCCTGGACACGATTGGAAATTTTACAAATACAGATGGATCTTTTTCATCCCAGTATTCAACTTCTGAATCAGCAATTGCAGTACCACATCTTGGACACCAGTTAACAACCCGGTGGCCTTTTTCAAGTAATCCTTTTTCATCTGCCTTTTTTAGTGTCCACCAGGCAGCTTCTATGTAATCAGGGGATATTGTCTGATATGGATTGTCAAAATCCATCCAGATTCCAAGTGCCCTGAATTGATCTGACATTGATTCCTTGTGCGTAATTGCAAAGGTCTTACATTTTTCTATAAATTCACTAATACCAAAAGTCTCAATATCCTTCTTATTTTTAAAACCAAGTTCGCTCTCGACTTTGACTTCAATAGGAAGTCCATGCATATCATAACCTGCTCTGTCGATTACATTAAACCCATGCATTCGCTGGAATCTTAAAATACTGTCTTTAATTATTTTATTCCATGCGGTTCCAAGATGAATATTACCTGTCGTATATGGCGGGCCATCTACAAAAAACCAGGACTTGTGGTCTTTTCGTTGTTCCTTTACCTGCTGGTAGATCTTCTCATTTGCCCAGAATTCCTGGACAGAGGACTCGATCTCCTTTGCATTATAACTACTTGTTACCTCCTGCAAGAAAACCCCTCAAATGTGGTAACAATATTTGTGCTTTTAACTGATAAGGGTAAGTTTTTTTGGGTGTGATAATGATTGCTATAAAAAAAGTTATTTTTTATAATCGTTTGTTTTAGATTCTTCCTTTAACAGGATTTTTTTAGCTTCAGTGAACTCCTGCTCTGACAGGGTTCCTTCTTCATAAAAAATCTTTAAAATTTCTATTTTTTCAACTATTGATCTGTTATCAGCAAGAGATATTTTTTTCTGGTTTCTTATCTCTTCCATAAACCCTGATGTGATAATACCTGCAGGAAGAGTGAAAACAACAATACCAATTATCAGGATCATAAAAGTTAGAAATTTACCTGGAAGTGTGATTGGATAAATGTCTCCATACCCGACAGTTGTCAGAGTTATTATTGACCACCAGAAAGCTGAAGGCAGGTCTGAAAAAACTTCCGGCTGTGCAGCAGATTCAAAAATATATGCAAAATATGAGGAAAAGACTAATATTATTCCAAAACCGGTAAAGATAATTGTAAAAAATTCTTTGTTCTTTTTAAGTATATTTGTGATGATACCGGTTGAGTTATAATAACGAAACAATTTAAAGAGACGAAACATTCTAAACATACTTAAAAATTTTACTAAATTTTTGTCTATTGGAACTACCATCATCAATAAAAATGGGAAAAATGCCAATAAATCTATTATTAAGTTTAGAGATAATGCAAATCTGATTCTTCCAACAACCGGATGACTATATTTTTCATAGTATGTACAGGTCCATATCCGCAAAAAATATTCAATCATGAATACTATTATTGTAAAAAATTCAATCAGATTGAAGTATTCTCCATATTTTTCAGAAATATATGGAATAGTCAATAAAAAAATTGAGATTACATTAATCAGGATTAGTGTTATGATAAAATAGTCAAATAAATTGTTAGGTTTGCCGCTTTCGTCTCTATCATCAATGATATCAAAAATCTGACGCTTTATTTTATTAACAGATAAATTCATTGATTATCCTTTTAAATTCTATTGTACTTTTATTTTCATAATAGTTATCAATTTATCATAACATTTCATCAAAAAAAAATTCAAAGTGTTTGTGCTATTATTTCACGTCGTTGTGAAAAGACCCGGACAGCACGTAAGAGATCAATCTTTCTAAACATTGGCCAATATGGGGCACAAAAATAAACTGCTGATTCATGTCCATTCGCAAGCCATGGAAGGAAGTTTGAGGTTCTATATTCATTTCCGGTGCGGATAATCAGATCTACCGGAGGAATGGTTATATCACTTCCATAAAGATATGATTCAAAGAGTTCGGGTGTTATTTCATTCTTCAATATTTTTTGAGAATTAATATCTCCAAGAATTTTTTTGGTTGCCTGCACAATCTCATTTTGACCACCATAAGCCATCGCCATATTTAGAATATAGTTATCATAATGAGCAGTTACTGCCTCTGCCTTTTCAACAGCATCTAATAAGTCAGCAGGCAGGAGGTCCCGGTCTCCAATCATTTGAATTTTTACGCCAAATTTATGGATGTTTTCATTTTTTAAGATTGAAGTAAGTTTCTCTTTAAAGAGATCAAACAGGGCATCAACTTCCTGGTCTCCCCGGTTAAAATTTTCAGTTGAAAAAATATAGAGAGTTATATACCTGATTCCAAGTTCCTGAGACCATTCAAGAACTTTTTCGGTTCTATCTGCTCCCTGCTCATGTCCAAAAGATATAGCTTTTCGCTTTAATTTAGCATACCGACGGTTTCCATCCTGAATTATTGCTATATGATTTGGGATATGCTTGCATTGAGAGGTTAGATAGCGTTCATATACCGGTTCTATCAATTCTCTTAACATGGTGTAACCTCGATTATTATCCCATTATCCGGATACCGTTCAAGGATCTCTTTTTTTCCTGTCAGGCATTCCGACAATTCATCAAGTATCCACCATGCCATCTCAATCCGGTCCTCAAATCTTGCATACATATCGGCTGGAATATCATCAGGAAGTTCTTCATCCATACCTTTACAATAGAAGACACCATAGACAATTGTTCCATCCTCAGTTACTTCTTCAAATGGTCTTGCAGTGTTATTTGCAATTCTAATCAGACGTCTTCGAAGTTGGACTCTATCTTTAAAATCAGACGAACACCAATGCACTTTGGGAAGCACTGCAAATTTTTCAACTGCGCTATATCCACCAGCGACTGCATTTGAGACATCTCCTCGGAATTCATAGCCCCGCTTTCTCATCTCATCTGCGTTTGAATCTCCCCATTCAAGTTCATTTATGTTAAAGAAGTCAAGATCTTCAAGAAGTGGTTTTAAATCTTCGATTCCTATAAGAGATGGAACTTCAACTCCAACTATAAAGCCAAGTTCTTTTGCTGTTTTTATTGAAGATGGAAAAGAAGAGTCCATTATTTCAGGCCAGACTTCATGAGGAGGATGAAGCCGGATTTCATCTACAAGACCTGATATTTTCGATAATTGGTCTCTTGTAGGGGCGATACCAGTATATAGATGAATCTGGTGTTCTTTTCCAAATTTTTGCTTTAGTGCAGTTGTATACTCAACAAGTCTGTCGATAACTGCAAAAGGTTCTCCACCTGTGACTCCGGTTCCAAGCGCAGACATCCTCTCTGCGACTGAAATCATTTCAGAAATTGATGAGATTTTATGCTCATTTGCGTAGATATCATCATGACCTTTTCTTTCACGTGATAGAGGACAGTACCAGCAGGTGCGTTTGCAGATGCCAGTAATAAATAAGACCATCTTACCCCCCTGATAACATAGTTTACAGCCATCGCTTAAACTACTATGAGGGGGTAGATCATCAGACGTTGTTTCTTCCATTGATATCTGAATTCATACATATTAAGTGAAACAGGAATAAAAAGTTTATTCTATGGATTTGAATTTAGAATTATTTTATTTTCTGTGTTTATTGTGAAAAATGAGATAATCCAATAACCGCCAGGATTCACATGGAAAGATTACAAGAACGTTAAATAACTAATAATCTATCTGATCCTTGATCTTCAAAATAGAAACCATTTGATATGATGAGTGAATATAGTCTCTTTTTTAAATACTCAAAATTTAAATTTTTTAGTTTTTACTGGACAGACTCTTCTGCTCTGAACTCAAACTTGATAAAAGATCATCCAGGTTTAACTTCAAACAGTTCTGATGAATTATATATTGGAAACAGAATTGACGGCTTTATCCTTATATCAGTATATTAAATCAATTCCAATTAAATAGAGATACATAATTCATTAAAGGATTTACATAAACCTTACTCTTATAAATTTTAGAAAATTATTTTAACTTTGCAAAAAAATATTTGAAAATCGAAAAATTTAGGTTTTATTCCATTAATAGTTTGAAATTTGGTTTATTTTTCTACAGTTATCGCTCATCAATTAACTATGACAAAGCCCTTTCATACTACATAAGTTGTAAGTAAAACATGAAAACAAATCCTTTAGAATTAATTCGCAATTGTGAATAATTATCAATTAGAAGATCCAACATAAGTATAGTAACTATGACAAGAAGGGATCGTTTTTGCCTTTACTGAGGCAGAACACTACAATAAGATAACAATCACCCACCTTCCCCCATCAGCCAAATTGGTTTTAAATGTGCTCGAAACAAGTGAAGGACTAACACAGAAGGACATTATTGAACAAACCAAACTTCCTCCAAGGACTGTTCGTTTTGCAATCAACCGTCTAAAAAGCAATTCGCTCCTTAAAGAGCGTCTCAGTTTCATGGATGCCAGGCAGAGCTTATACAGCCTGATTGATTACAGTCAGCAGGTGGTTATGGCATAAATCAGTAAAGGGTAAATCCATTAGTTTGTATGATTTTTAGATTATTTTATAATTCAACAAAGACAGGTGAAAACTGTTAATATGGTTGTGCTTTTTTCAGTCGTGAATGTGTGAGTCAGGTTATTTATAATACAAATTAATTTGTTAAGTACTACATAAAAAATTAACAACATTCACTATTTCGTTCAATTACCGATAAATTGAATAATTATGACTTAAAAAAACTATTTTTTGGATTAGAAATATCCCGCCAAACGTTGAATCACTGACTGTTCCCCCTTAATACTTTTAGAAACAGACAACAGCAACCAATTTTTTATTTGCAATTTTAGCCGTATAATCATCCTTTTTATACTCAAACGTCAACATATAGGTAACTTCACGATTGTGAATATGTATCATTATTAACCATGAGGTAAGGGAAAAAATGGAAAAGAGGACAGATCTGATCTTTGCGGCTCTATTCAAACTGGAAGAAGCTAGACAAGTTCTACGTGACGGACTGCCGGGCAACCTGAACCAGAATGAAGAAAAGCAATTACGAGAGAAGATTACAGATCTAAAAACGATCATTCATGCACTTGAGACCAATACTGAAATGAAGCGTTTGGGAAAGATTGCAGGAACGATTGAGATCAGAACACGGGAGGAGGAACATATCAACATTCAGCCGATTCAGGCGGCAGGAAGACTTACCCTTGCAGCACGTCAGGCAATCATTGCCTATGGTGACGGATACTCCACCTGTGATGCCTGCCGGAAACCATTCAGGCTGGATAAGATATCCAAACCACCGATAGCAGATTTTCACACGCAATTGGCTGAGTTCGTGAATATGGACCAGGCACGTGTTGTCCCCGGTGCAAGACGCGGATTCCAGGCTGTTGCACAGACTGTCCTTGAGAAAGGAGATTCTGTAATCGTCTCTGCATTTGCACATTACACCGAATTTCTGGCTGTTGAAGGTGCCGGGGGAATAGTGAAGGAAGTCCCCCTGAACAAGGACAATATTATCACGGCTGATGCAACCGCTGATAAGATAGAACAGGTGAAACAGGAGACCGGAAAACTACCTGCTCTTGTGATGATGGATCACTTTGACTACCAGCTTGCCAATGAGCATGACGTCAGGGGAATCGCAAAAGTTGCCCACAGTTATGATATTCCATTCCTATACAATGGAGCATACACTGTCGGTGTTATGCCAGTTGATGGAAAGGGAATCGGTGCAAACTTTGTTGTCGGATCAGGCCATAAAAGTATGGCATCACCTGCACCTTCAGGAATGCTTGCAACAACAAGTGAATGGTCAGAAAGGGTCTTTCGTACTACCCAGATGGTCGGTGATGTCACCAAACGAAAATTTGGAATTAAAGAAGTGGAAATGGTCGGATGCACTCTTATGGGTTCAAATCTTATTGCAATGATGGCATCATTCCCTGAAGTGAAAGAGCGAACCCTGCATTGGGATGACGAAATAAAGAAGATCAATTTCTTTACTGATCGTCTGCTCACTATCGAGGGAAGCCAGATCCTATCAGAATATCCTCGTAAACATGCCCTTACCAAAGTTGATACGACCGGCAGCTTTGATAAAATCGCAACCACTCACAAACGCAGAGGATTCTTCTTCTCAGATGAACTCTCTGCAAAAGGAATTGCAGGAGAATTTGCTGGAGCTACCAGGACCTGGAAGTTATCCACTTATGGACTCTCATGGGAAAAAGTCAGGTACCTGGCTGATTCATTCACTGAAATAGCAGAGAAATACGAACTACCAATAAAAAAACAGTAACAAAGATATCAAGACAGATAAAACCGATAAAAACGCAACTACCTCATTGCATGCCGGACAGGTTCCAGACCCGACAACAAGAGCCCTTGCCGTACCGATCTACCAGACAACCAATTATCCATTCAGGGATGCTGACCTATACTACAGCATTATTTGGACTTTCCGAACCTGGAAACATTTACACCAGACTGATGAATCCAACCAATGATGTTCTTGAAAAGCGGATCGCTGCTCTTGAGGGAGGATCTGGGGCACTTGCGGTTGCCTCCGGGCAGGCCGCTATCTCATATGCTCTGCTTAACATCACTTGGATCGGTGATGAGATTGTCGCTGCGAATAACTTGTATCGCAGGACATACACACTCCTCCATTACACTTTTGCCAAGCTTGGGCGGAAGGTAATCTTTGTTGACTTTAAGGATCCAAAAGCCTTCAAAAAGGCAATTACTCCAATGACCCGTGCCATCTATGCTGAAACACTGGGCAATTCCAAACTTGATCTTCCAGACTTCCGTATAATTGCTGACATTGCTCATGAAGCCGGAATTGCCTTTGTCGTTGATAAAACTTCAGCAGTCGGGTTAGTTAAACCGATATAACATGGTATGGATGTTGTAGTCCACTTGGCAACAAAGTTTGTTGGAGGCCATGGAAATTCAATCGGAGGTCTTATCGTCGATTCAGGAAAATTTAATTGGGGAAATGGTAAATGTCCTGAATTTTCAGAACCTGATCCAATTATCATGGATTGGTATATTGGGATGTCTTCAAGGATTTTACAGGCGTTGGGAAGGTTGCATTTGTCTTCAAGATTCGTCTCTAACTCCTGCTGGATCTTGGAGCAGCACTTTCACCCTTCAATGCATTTCTGCTTCTTCAGGGCTTTGAGACGCTTCCACTCAGGATGAAACAGCATTCAGAGAATGCTCTGGCGGTAGCAAATAATCAAAAATCCTATCCAAAAGTTGCATTGGTAAATTATCCTGGACCACCTGATAACCAAGGTCATGAACTTGCATCCCGGTATTTGAAAGGTGGATATGGTGCACTTCTTGGAGTAGGCGTCAAGGGAGGGTTGAAGAAGGAAAGAAGGTCATCAATGCATTAAAACTCTTCTCTCACGTGGCAAATATCAAAGATTCAAAGAGTCTTATCATTCATACGGCATCTACCACTCATCAGCAGTTGAGTCCTGAAGAGCTTATCGCAACCGGAGTAAACCCAGATTGTATTCGTCTCTCAATCGGAATCGAGAATATTGAAGATATTATTGAAGATCTAAATCAGGCTTTAACCCAGATCTGATCTCAATAAATCGTTGATCAATTGGATAAGTACAAACTGAACAGGTAATCTAAGAGAAACTCTCATACTTAAAAATGATGAGGTTCTCCCCGTATTCACCTTACAGAAAAGATCTTTTGTACGCTGGATAGAGATACCTCTTTCCTGTAATACTCATATAGCCAGATTTCATAATGACGATGATAAATCTGAAATTTTTAATATTGATTAATATTTATCATCTGTACTTATATTTTTAGTGGATGCGAAAAGACTACAAATTTTCATTAATTAATCCTAAAACAGGCAAACCCTATAATTTTCCTTTTCGTATTTAGTATCATGTAATTTTATATCGTTTTCAATCGATGAAAATTTAGGTTCTTCTATTTAGTAAGTATGCTGATAACTCAAAAAAGATGTCAGTAGGAGATCAAGTACTCCTACTTTCATGCAAGTAAACTGCATTTAAGCAATTATGCATTTGATAAAAATTTTTAATTAGACTCTTCTGTCATGTTTTTATCAATGAAAAGCAGATCCAAGTCAAAGTATGAGATTGGTGCATCTTCAAAGGATCTTGTATAGTTTGCTTTGAAGACATATCGGCCTGCTTTGTCAGCGGTTACTATCCATGTATATGTTCCACCTGCACCATCAGATTCTGTATTTGAAGCATTGAAAGTAGGTTTTGATATATTTAAACCATTTGAACCTGATACTTCCCATTCGTATCCGGTTGTGGGGTTTCCGTATGTACTTATAGATATTGTTTCACCAACCTTAGGGTTGAGATTTCCAAAGTATTTTGTTATACATCTTGGCGAAGACAGAAGTTTATCAGCAGTCTTTTCAACAAACATGGTCCCATAGTATGTGTAAATGGCAGATTCTTCACTTTCCCATGGACGCATGTATCTGAATGTAAGTTCATATAATCCTTCTTTGTCAGCAGTTATGTTTAGAACTGTTCTTCCACCTGCACCAAGGAGTTTTGTGTCTGGCGCTTCATAAGTCTTGATGATATTCAACTCGCTGCTGGCTGTTACATTCCAATCATAGCCGGTTGTAGGGTTTGATGGAAGTGTGATAATTAAGATATCACCCACATTATAGGACAGGCCTGTCTTTTCGATTATTATCTCTTCTGCTGGAGTCATTTCTGGTGTTGGTGTTTGTGTTGCTTCTATTTCTGTACCTGATTCTGTTATGCAGCCCGTTATAAATATTACTGTTAAGACTGCCAGAAATGCAATGAGAAAATTTTTTTTCATAATTATATTTTTATGGCTAACAGGGTATTTATAGAAGAGTATGTCAGGTAAGTAGATGTAGATATATTTCAGCAATATGCCTTAACATAACTGTAAGTTTTGTTAAATAGTTCATTAATACTTGAAAAATCACCTGAAGTTATCAAATAAATCGCCAAAAAAATCATCATGAATTATCTTAATTTATAAATACGATAAAAAAACTCCATCCTCTTTTGAATTGGAAAATTGGGTATCCTGCCGGAAAATAAAAGATGTTTCTGAAGTTATTTGATTTATGAATTAAACTGTGAATTTATCAATATCATCTGACAACTGCTGTGAGACAGATTTTACTTCTTCCACCTGATTAGTTACTCCTACTATAAGTTTTATGGTCTCACCAGTAAGAGCAGCACTTTCTGTCGCATCATGAGAAGTATTATCTATCAAACCTGCAACCTGTTCTGCATTATGGGTAATCTCCTCGACAGCGACAGTCTGTTTCTCTGACATGTTGGAGACTTCTGAAAGATGTTCTGATATTTCATCAACAGCATTTGCCAGTCTGTTAAATACATCAAGTGTCTCTTTTAGTGAAGAACTTCCAGCTTCAACTGCTGATCCTGCTCTTTGAGCAGCAGAGAATGCATCCTGAGACTTCTTCTGAAGAGAAAGAATCATTTCTCCGATTGTCTCAGCTGACTGGCGTGATTCACCAGCAAGCGACTTCACCTCAGCTGCGACCACGGAAAAGCCCCTTCCAGCTTCACCGGCACGTGCTGCCTCAATTGCAGCGTTAAGGGCAAGTAGATTGGTTTGATTTGCAATTTCAGTAATTATTTTTACAATCTTTCCGATTTGTGCCATCTCTGCCTGGATATCCTCGATAATACCAGTAAGAGATCCAGCCTCGTCAGTAATTGTTTGCATACCCTTTTCTGATGTCTGGGCCAGATCTATTCCTTGTTTTGCAAGATCATTCGATTCTCCAGCAAGTTTTGAGATCTGTTCAGTTTTTTGTGAAACTTCTCCAGTTGTCTGTGAAAAGGCATTGATTGTATGATATAATCCAGATATTCCTTTATTACCTTCTTCTGCATTGATAGAAACATTCTCTACATGAGTTATCAGATTATCGGCAGTTTCACTCATGGATTTAATATGTTCGTCCGTCTCGCGACAACTATTAACAAGTATCTCCACATCATCAGCAATCTTATGAATAGTTACACTCACCTGGATACTGATATTATCTAGTGCTGCCTTAAAATTTGCCCAATCTTTATTAAATGGAAGAGAAGGATCAATCTTCGCTGTAAAATTACAGGAAGCATATTCCTCAGCAACTCTCATGGCCTCCGTAATTGAGACCATTATAGAGGCTGTTGCTTTACAGTCATACACAGTATTCCGGTAAAGTACTTTTT